>JASHUU010000027.1 GCA_030039795.1 Nitrososphaerales archaeon
AGAGGGGGCGCGGCGCCGGGAGACGCGCTGGTTGTCTCGGGGCCCTTCGGGTATGAGCCTGCAGGGCTCCGAATACTCCTGGCAGGTTCCAAGGCGTCCAGGTCATTCGCGAAGGTGGCGACTCGCAGGGTGCTTCGGCCCACGCCCAACCTCGAAGCCGGGCTGGCGCTCGCGCCGTTCCTCACCTCGTCCATGGACTCCAGCGACGGCCTCGCAAGGAGCCTCCACGTGCTGGCCTCGGAGAGCGGGGTCGGGTTCGAGCTCGACGCCCTTCCAGAAGGAAATGGCGTGAGGGCGTTCGCAGAAGCCAACGGCCTATCGGCGGAGAGGCTCGTCCTAGAGGGCGGAGAGGAGTACGTCATCGTCGGGACCGTCGGGCCGAGGAACCTGCGCCGAGCCCGGGAGGCGGCGCGAGTGGCCGGCGCGGACCTCACCCTCATAGGGAGGGCGACCCCCCAGAAGGGCAGGATAGACCTGCTGTCGAGGGGAAGGCGGACGAGGGTCAGGGACGAAGGCTGGACGCACCTACGCCGAAGCTGACCTGACTATCCTGGCGAACTTTTTCACAAGACGGTCCGCGTCTTCCTGGCTGTTCGACTCTGCGTAGATCCTGACTATCGGCTCGGTGCCACTCGGTCTGACCAGGACCCACGACTGCTCGCCCGTCCTGACCTTCACGCCGTCGAGACGGTCAGCCCCGCTCCCCGCCTGCTTCTCCACGGCCTTCATCACGGCCCCCACCTTCCTGCCGTCGACCGGCAGCTTCGACTTGGCCTGATAATACGTCGGGACCGAAAAGGAGAGCGCCTTCGATAAGGCCATGCCTCTGGCCGCAAGGCACTCGAGCATCAGCGCCGTCGTCATACCCCCGTCCCGCACTGCCACGTGCGGCCTGTAGATGCAGCCGCCGTTCTCCTCGAACCCGAATACCGCCTGGCGCTCGAGGATTGTCCGCGATATCTCGACGCTGCCCACCTTGGTCCTGATGACCTTGGAGCCGTGCCTCTTGGCCACGGTCTCGATGGCCTGGGTGGACGACACTGATGTGACGATCGACGCGTCTGGATGCCTCTCGAGCACGTAGTCGGCGAGCAGGCAGCCGCTTTGGTCTCCCCAGAGCACCCGGCCAGTCTCGTCGCAGAAGATGGACCTGTCTCCGTCCCCGTCGTAGGCCACTCCCAGGTCCGCGCCCATCGACTTCACCGCGGACGCGAGGTCCCCGACGGTCTGGGGGGTGGGCTCGGGGCCCCTTCCCGGGAACTCTCCGTCGACGACCGAGTTGATCGTCATCACCTTGCACCCGAGCGACTCCACTAGGTACGGGGCCGCCACGGACTGGGCCCCGTTGCCCATGTCCATGACCACCGTGAACCTCCTCTCCGAGATTAGCTTCCGGTTGACTCTCGAGACTATCGCGTTCAGATAGTTCCGCACCACCGACGGCTCTGACCTCGACGTCCCTATCGACTTCCAGTCCGCCCGGGTCTGGGACTTGTCTGAGAAGATTTTCTCGATGCGCTGCTCGTCGAGCCGGGCGACCTCGACTCCGTCGGACCCCGACACCTTTAGCCCGTTGTACTGCGGTGGATTGTGGGAGGCGGTGACCATGACTCCGCCGGCGAAACCCATTGTCTTGGCCGCGAACTCCAGCGCCGGAGTGGGCACCAGCCCGCCGTCTGCGACGTCTCTTCCGGAGCTCAGGAGGCCCGACATGGCCGCGTTCGCAAGGGCAGGGCTTGACAGCCTCCCGTCCCTCCCGACGATCAGCTCGCCCGACCCAAAGTACGTCCCTATCGCCTCAGAAAGCGCGATCACGAAGTCGAGGTCATGCGAGACTCCAGGGACGAACCTGACTCCGTTAGTACCGAAGAGCCGCTGGGGAGCTGCGGCCAACGGCGCCGCTTTCTCGGACGACGGGATAAAATTTCTGGCTCGGTCTCCCGGAGGGCCTGGCAAAAGCTTATGTCAAATCCTAGTCAGCTCGGTTCGGGCCCGTAGCGCAGTTCCAAGGGGAGCGAATTACGGATAGCGCGGCAGCCTTCTAAGCTGTAGAGAGCCACCCTCGCAGAGGTCGTGGGTTCAAATCCCACCGGGCCCGTGATGAATAGCTCAGAACAGACTCTGATTGGTAAGAGAAGCCCCATTCTGACTGTCTGGAAGGGCCTCGCCTCTAGGTCGACCCACAGGACTCGGGCCGAGGGCGGCGGTGTCTCAGCTTCGGATGACGGCCTTGCGGATTCTCCAGCCGTAGGAGCGCAGTCGTGCAACGCTTTTTGAGCGGACAGGACCGCGGTCATCGGAAATGATCGCCGGCTGGGAGGGCTTCTTCGAGGCGGAAGTAGGCGCTTCCGCCGCCCTGGCGGGTCTCATATTCGTCGGCCTTTCCATCAACATAACGAGGATAGTCTCGACTCCTAAGCTCCCTGGAAGGGCGATTCAGGCCCTCGCCGTGCTCGTGGCGATCCTTGTGATATCTCTCCTGCTCCTTGTCCCAGGCCAGTCAGTCGCCGTTCTAGGGGCCGAGGTCCTGGTCGTGGGCTCCATCGTCTGGGTGGCGAACCTCAGGATCGACTTGAGCAACTACTCGATGACCGACGCGAAGTACCGGGCGTCCTACGTCTTGGTCGTCCTGCTCGACCAGACTGCGACCCTCCTCTACGTGGCCTCGGGGGCGTCGATAGTTGCCTTCGGGGCGGCAGGGATTTACTTGCTCGTGCCGGCCACCATAGCCTCGTTCCTAGAGGCGACCATCGACGCATGGGTCCTCCTCGTCGAGATAAACAGGTGAACCTCTGCTCGACCCGTCGTTAGCTTATATGGAGTTGGGGCGCAGGTCGGAAAGAAGTTGCTAACCCTGCCGCTGGTCACCGCCTCTACCATAGCGACAGACACCTCGTTCCTCAGCTCCGTGGCGATAATCCTCGGCGCCGTCTTCGTCGTCTACCAGATACGCCAAGACAAGGCGATGCTCGAAGCGTCGGTCAGGCAGGCAGACGCGAACTCGGAACAGGCCCGGCTCACAATGCAGCAGTTCAACCAGAACAGCAACCTCGCCACGATGGACCTCGTAATGAGAATGTACGAGTTTGCCGACAGCCTGGAAGTCCAGCGCTCCTACAGCGCGGTGCTGCGGGCGAATCTCTCCTCCTATGAGGAGTTCGAAAGGCTGCCGGAAGAGAAGCAGCTGGCGTTCTTCCAGGTGGCGTCCCTGTTCGAGTCTCTGGGATTCCTAGTCGACAAAGGCTACGTCAAGGCAGATATAATCGACGACATGTTCGCCACGAAGCTGGCCTGGAAGATGACCGAGCCGTTCGTGATGGGCATGAGGAAGCGGTTCGCCACGGAGGACTACTACGTGTTCTTCGAGAAGCTCTACCAAAGGCTCTCGGCACCCCCGGCCTGAGACTGGTGCCCGCGACGAAGGCGCGGACGCCGGCTCTCCGCCGCCAGCGACACCCTTGAGGCCCGCCCCGCCAGACACGAGTCGAGGCGGCCACCCGGTCCCTGACCGACATCAGGGTCGCGCGGACGGGTAATTCCTTAAGGAATGTTTCTCGCAGGAAGTTATTTAGCCGCTCATAGAGCGGAGCGAGCTTGTGCACTTCAGTGCTCCGGGCGGACCCGGAGTCGTCGGGGTGGAGGGACGGATGGCCGCCAACGTAGAGGGCGTTCAGCTGAGCGGGAGGTTTGCATGGGGCCCTGGGCTGACGGCAGCCGCCCGGAGATACACGAGGGAGCCGAACGCAGGCAACGCGCGGGAACTCACGGGTGCCAGGGAGCGCGCGGTCTCAGAATTCATCAGCCTTCAGACAGACCTGGGCCTCGAGTTCCTGACGGACGGCGGCCTGGCCAGGCAGGACCTCTTCTCTCCCTACCTGGCGAGCGTGGACGGAGTGAGGGAAGCCGGCAACATCGATAGGTACCCGGGGACTAGGAACTCGTACTACCACATTCCACAGGTGAATGGGAGGATAAGGCCCGCCGGCTCCGCCGTCGAGGAGACAGTCTCGAGGTCCGGACTCCCACCCGGAAGGAAGAGCAAGGCAATCCTCCCTTCTCCCCTCTCCTTCGCCCTCGCCTGCGAGAACACCTTCTACTCCGGCCGAGAAAAGATTCTCAGAGACTTCTGCGAAGTCCTTCGGGAGGAGGTGAGCGCCCTGGCGTCGGCGGGGTGTCGTTACATCCAAGTCACGGAGTGCTTTGCCACAGACCCCAGGTTCAAAGGGAAGGCCACGAGCGCCATGGTCCAAGAGCTCCTGGAAGGCCTGGAGCGGGTGTTCGAGGGCTTCGGAGGGAGGTCGGCCCTGTACTTCCACTCGGGAGACTGCTCGGAGATGCTACCGAAAGTCATCGAGTCCGGCCTGACAGATGTCGGCTTTGACTTCAACACGCCGGTACGGAAAGTCCGCGGCCTTGCCCTGGAGAAGAACCTACTCCTAGGCGTTCAGGACACGACTAGGAAGCTTCCTCACGAGCTCCTCGAGCTGGAGCCGCGTTTGCTGGCCGACAGCGCAAGGAAGTCGCTCTCCTACCTCGGGCTCTCCAACGCCAAGGCCGTCCTCTGTCCCAGCCAGGACTACGACGGGCTGCAGACGTACTCTCAGGCCGTCACCCGCCTAAGGAACCTTGCGAAGGCCTATGGGATGCTGGAGGACGCGAATTGAGGGACCCCCTGCTCTGCACCATGGACATAGGCAGCGGGCCCCGCGACCCCGGTCTCGTGGGACTCCTAACTGCGAAGGATATCTCGCAGGAGCAGATTGACAGGGTCTCATCCTTCATCGCGAAGGTCGACCGGTCGCTCCTGAAGAGGTACCTCGCACTCTGTAGGACGGGCTTCCCACAGAGGAAGGCGGACGCCGAGCTCTTCCTGACGCAACTGGCCGTGCTTGCCTTGGAGAAGATGGGGTACAACTGGGTCTTCGACCTCGAGTGGCCTAGGACGGAGATGGTCGACTGGGAGGCCGCCGACGTCGGCGGGATCGTGAAGTCCGACGAGTGGCAGCACTCCTACGGGTACAGGTTCTGGAGGCCTTCTGAAATCGGAGGAGAGATCGCCTACAAGGACTCGGACAGGCACGTGGAAGAGTTGGAGAGGGTCGTCGGGTTCGCCTCGAAGGAGATCCGCTTCCCCATCACAGACCCTCACTGCGAGATCCACGCGAATGACAACCTGTTCTACTACGGCAGGGCCCTCAGGAAGGAGAGGGACCTCGCCTTGGCGAGCCTTCTCGCCGACCACGAAGCCACGATGGAGTTCGCCCGCAGGGTCACCCTCGAAAGGGTGAGGCAGCTCTCGAGGCACGCTCCGGCGGGCAAGACCGTGGCCGTCCAGTACGACAACTTCATCGTGGCCGGAGAGAGAAGGGAGTTCGACAGGTCCTTCCTCCGCCGTCAGGGGCTCAGGGTGCCCTCATACATCGAGGCGCTCAAGGAGATTACCCCTGCCCTCCCTAACGTCAGGTATTTCATCCACAACTGCCTGCAGGACTACTCTCTTTACGTCCAGCACCTGATTGACGTCCCAAACCTCCAGAAGTTCTGCCTGGAGATGTCCAGTCACGACACCGAGAAGCTGGGGGTGACGGACAACGAGAGGGTGGGCCCTGGTTTCGAGTCGCTGAAGCTCTTCAGGGAGTACGGCTTGAGGAAGGGCCAGGTGGTCGGAGTTGGGGTGGCCTCGACCTACGAGGGTGCGACCCCGCCCCGCCCCGAGCTGGTCAGGGACAGAATACTCTACGCGGTAAAGCTCCTCGGTGACCCCTGGAAGGTGCAGCCGGTCCTAGATTGCGGCCAGCGCAACCTCAGCCTCCAGACGATGTGGGAGATCGGGCGGAACGTCCACCAGGGACGCGACCTCGCCCTGCAAGCCATAGCCAAGGAAGAGGGCATAGACGTCGCGCCTTACCTCACGGGGGGCAGCTGAAACGACGGCGCCCAGGACCACGGTCATCGGCAGCTACCCGGTCTTTGCCAGCGAGGCCGAGGTCCAGCACTACCTGCAGAGGCGTAAGAGAGGGGGAACCTCGGGCTCGGTCTTCAACCCTTTCCTCAAGACAGCAGAGAGGGCGTTCAGGGACCAGGTGAGCGCGGGGGTAGAGGTGCCCTCTACAGGCCAGACCTCGGACGACTTCGTCAGCCTGTTCCTCGACCCTTACCGGGTCCAGGGGGTGACCACAGACGGGTCCGGGAGAAGGATTCGGGGGGCGTTGAAGAGGAAGGAGCCGCTCAGGCTCGACGAAGTTAAGCACGTCTACGACCTCATCGACACCGTTCAGACCGACGGCCGCGACCTGAGGCTGTCGCTTTTGAAGGAGCCGATCACCGACCCGTACACCCTCGCAACGGGCGTCCAGAACGACAGCCGCAAGGACACCAAGGAGCTAACCTTCGAAATCCTCAGAGAGATCGTCATACCCGAAGCCAAGAGCATCGCGCCCTATGTCGAGTACTTCCAGTTCGACGCTCCCCGCTACTCCAGCGCCTCCACCCTCCCAGGCTACCTCGCGGCCATCTACGACGAGCTGAGGGCCGAACTCGACAAGCCTATCGTGCTACACGTATGCGGAGACACCTCGCGCATCTTTGACGAACTGACGAAGCTCAACGTCGACGTGCTGAGCCTGGACTTCACTCTGACCCCCAAGCTGATCGAAGCCGCGTCGAAGAGGAGCCACGAGCAGTCGATAGGCGTCGGCGTCACAAAGACCGAGCCAAGGGTTGAAGGAGTGCAGGAGATCAGCGCGCTCCTGCATCAGGTCTGCAAGAGGATAGGCGAGGACAGCATATCGTTCATCCATCCCGCGTGCGGTCAGAGAAGCCTCCCGGTCAGCTCTGCATATGAGAAGAACGTCAACATCGCCATTGCGAGGGACGAGGTGTTCCTCGGGGAGTCGAAGCTCAGGCCGGAGACGGCCACCCACACAGAGAAGTCCCGGGCTTCTGACTTCGACCCAAGGGGCAGGTTCAGAATTTTGGTGGACCGCGAGTCAGGCCGGATCATAGTGAGCTTCGTAGACTACCACGGGACGCCCAAGAGGACGATTGTCGGGAACTACGCAGACAAGATCATCCACAGGATACTGTCAGACAACCTGCTCGCCCTAGACTCGAGGGGCGCGCGGCATCTGGGGTACCTCGCCATCGAGCTGGGCAAGGCTGAGACGGCCCTCCACAACGGCGTCGACTACAGACAGGACCAGCCCCTGCGTCTAGAAAGGGGATGGGGGCCCGCATGATAAGCACGCTCTTCAGCAGCACGGACTTCGTGCAGACCGTGGAGCTCTGGCCGCCCAGCTACCCGGTCGACGGCCCCGCAAAGCCGCTCGAGAAGCAGTTCTCCTGGCTCTCCGAGAGGCTCGACATCTTGGGCGAGTACTTCGACGCCTTCCACGTCGCCGACCTGAAGGTCCCCGGACGACGGTACCTCGACCCGGTGATGACCGCGGTCAGCCTGAGGGACAGGTTCCGGTGGCTCGAGGTGGCCCCGACCATCTCGGCGAGGGATCGGAACACGAAGGCGCTTCAGGAGGCGGTCGCGGCGTCTCTCTTCTTCGGGCTCGACAACCTGATCCTGGTGCGGGGGGACCCTTACTTAGCTGCCGATCCAGACCGCTCCAAGAACGTCTATGATGTCCCCGGGGTCTCTGGACTCGTCAAGCTCGCGAGGGGGGTCCAGAGCAGCATCTCCCACGCCAACCTCTGCATCATGACGCCCGTAGACCTCTCAAGACTCGAGGACGAGAAGTATCTGGACGTCATCAGGCAGAGAGAGGAGGCCACGTCGAACGTCTTCCTCTCCCAGATGTTCTTCGGCGACCCAGACGACTACCTCTCAATGCTCGACCACCTCCGGTCGGAGGGCATAAGATCGCCCGTCCTTCACAACATCTTCCCCTTCTACTCGTACGACGATGCCTTGGACGTGTCGCTACGGTTCAAGGTCCATGTGGCGAAACCGACGCTAGACCAGCTGAAGGAAGGCGGGGTCTCCGCCGGGGTGAAGGCAGCGTCGAGGTTCCGGGACGTCCTGCGCGCGAACAGGGGGAAGGTGAACGGCATCTTCGTTTCCTCTCGCGGAGAGCCTGAGCTCGCCATCAGGCTGGCAGAGTGACCTTCGGCGGAGCCCTTGTCTCTGGCTCAGACGAACCCGTTCTCAGTCAGCCTCGTCACGACGACGCCCCAGAAGCCGCCGCTCGCCATCAGCGGCAGGCCGACCGCCCACATGACCAACCCACCCGCGACGGCTGCCAAGGGAGCCGCGGCAGAGGCGGCAACCAGGCCTATGACGGCGAACATCGGCAGGACGGTGGTCATCTGCTTCAGGTTGAACTGCGCGGGCATGAGCATGTCGTCTCCCTTGACCTGGATGGGTGCGATGTATGCCGCCCAACAGACCTCGACAACGAACGACCCAGGGATCACGAGGCCCGCGATGATCATGGCCCCGAGCGCGCCGGAGTAACCCAGGAAGAGCAGCGCCGCATCCGCGACCACGAACGGCCCAAGGATTGTCATGAGCGAGAGCGTCTTCGAGGCGATGAGGTGCCTGAAGTAGGACGAAGGCGGGAGCGACGTAAGCGAGAGCCAGACTCGCTCGTACGTCACCACCGACTGCGAAAAGCTGAGGGCGAGGAACGCGAGAACGATGCCCAGGAGAACCTGCGCAGGGAGAGGGCTGAGTGCGACCTGGCCGGTAGTCCCGCTGACTGCGATCCGGCCGCTGAGCAAGATCACTACGGCTGCGTATGCCCCGGCTCCCACGGCCGCGGCCGCGGTCACCCACCATGACCTGACCCGCCTTGAGACGTATCTTGAGCTTCCGGCCAGGTTGAACCTCCCGGCCAGGGAAATGTTGGTCAGGTTCATCGAGTAGATCGCCCCGACGGGGCTCCGTCCCGCGAAGCTGCTGGGGGACTTGACCTCAGAGGATGAAGACCTCACCATGCTCTTCACCATGTCCAACTCAATGCGTGAGAGGCTCCTGAATGACGCGGCGACCACGAGTGCTGCGAACACGACCAGCGTGACAGTGCCGTCGTACAGGTTCCCATAGAACGCCGACCCTGGTGTGAAGGGAACCCGAGCCAGCGAGAGCACCGTCCAGATGCCGAGAGCGAGCGAGAGCACGACCCTCGTCCTAGTCCTGATCGACGGGGCCAGGGCTCCGAGCGAGGTGAGGATCAGCGAGAGAGCCACGAGGTCGACTATGAGCAGAGTCGAAGCGTAGGCCTGCGACAGGTACACGAACAGGAGCAGCACGGTCACCCCGTAGGCGATGAACTGGGAGAAGAAGATGGCCACCGAGAGGTCCCTTGCGCTCAGGGGGAGCGTGAAGAGATAGTCCCTGTCAGACTTCATCACCATCACGCCGCCCGTGGCGAGCGACATCGCAAGGAAGAACGCAACTATCCCCACCACGTAGTAGCCTATGAGGCCGCTCGCCAGGGAAGGCGGCACTGCCCGCGCGACGCCCACCGAATAGAGTATCATCAGGCCGATGAAGATGAGGAAGGGCCTCGAGAACCGTGTCCGCACCACGAACTTCAGGAGCCTATAGAGCACCAGTCATCATCCTCGCGACGACCTTCTCTATGGGCTCGTCGGGCGACCCCTTCCTCCTCAGCTCCTCTATGGTGCCCTTCCACAGAATCGCGCCTTTCGATATCATGACGACCGTGTCCGTGAGCCTCTCTGCTATCGACATGATGTGGGTGGAGACCAGATGCGTCCCTTTCACGGAGTCAAGCATAGCGATGACCTTCTCCTGCGTGGGTATGTCCAGAT
Organism: Nitrososphaerales archaeon; assembly: GCA_030039795.1. GTDB lineage: Archaea > Thermoproteota > Nitrososphaeria > Nitrososphaerales > Gagatemarchaeaceae > UBA183. Next base: position 9,787 of record JASHUU010000027.1, read on the forward strand.
AGTTGAGGGGCTCGTCGAGGAGGAGAACCTTGGGAGAGTGGATCAGCGAGAGCGCGATTGCCAGCTTCTGCGTGTTGCCCCTTGAGAGCCTTCCCACGTTGGCCCTTTCGTACTCTCTGAGGTCGAGCTCGTCCAGGAGCCCGTCGACCCTCCCCTTCAGGTCGCCGACCGCTCGTAGGGCGCCAATGTACTCGAGGTTCTCTCTTACCGAGAGCATCCTGTAGGGAAGCGCGTCCTCGGGCAGGTACCCGACCGCGGCCTTCGCTTCCTTGCTGTCCGGCCGCGAACCAAGGATCTCGACCTCGCCAGCGTCGGGCCTCAACGACCCGACGAGCAGCTTCAGCGTCGTGGACTTCCCGGCTCCGTTGGGGCCCAGCAGGGCGTATCTCCCCCCGACGGGGATGTCGAAGGTCATGTCGTTGAGCGCGGGAACCTGGCCATACGACTTGCTGACATGGGACAGCTCGATGCATGTCGACCCTCCGCTCCCCGCCCCGCTCATCGGAACCTCCTGCGCCCTGCCCTGAGGCCTGCTCTTGAAGTCTCCTGGCCCGGCGCCCTTCGGCCCGGGGAAAGCGCTTGCCGTCGGCGCGCCTGCTTAACTACTCGGCCGCGCGCGTCGCGCCCGTCTTGCGGGGAGTGACCGTCAGGAGAGGGAGACGGGCCGATGCGCGGGGATTCCTACGCCTCCTGACCTCGCTCGCAGTGTTCGAGAAACTCGAGCCTCCTACCCAGCCGGCCAGGCGCCGGATCCTCGGTGACATCTTCGTCTCCAGACGGCTCCGTCTGCTGCTGGCGGTCCACGGAGGGCGGCCCGTGGGATACGCCCTCTACTACTTCACGTACTCCTCTTTCTTGGCCAAGCCGACCCTCTATCTCGAGGACCTGTTCGTCGACGCCAAGCACAGGGGCCTCGGCGTGGGAGGCGCTCTGCTCGCGCGCTGCGCGAAGGAGGCTGTCGCCGCCGGGTGCGGCAGGATGGAGTGGTCGGTCCTGAACTGGAACACCAAGGCAGCCCGATTCTATGAAGAGCTGGGCGCGAGACGCCTGTCCGACTGGTCAGTCTATCGGATGGACTCGGCAGCCATATCGGAGCTGGCCCGAAGGCCCTCCGGGCCGTAGCGCTCCTTCTCGCGAGGGAACAAGCCTCACTTGAGCTCTCTTCTACGAAGGAACGCGGGGCCGTACCTCTCCGCCAGCAGCGTCAGGAGCTCTTCAGGGTGGTCTCGGACCACGTGGTCGAGGAACTCCCTTGCGATGTCGCCTCCTCCGCCGAGCCCCTGCTCAAAGGCCCGGTCCGCGAAGTCCATGCATGTCGAGCACTCGAGGATGGTCTTCCTTGTACTCAGCTTCTTCAAGTCTTCGAGCTGCCTATTGAAGAACCTGGAGACCTTGGCCAGCCTCTCGTGGGGGTCGAGTGTCCTGAGGAGGTCGAGCCTCTCCTCGTACGTCAGGAGAGGCGACTGCGCGCATATGTCGGCGAGCTTGCCTGGAGAGTCAGCGCCCTTCACGTAAGCCAGGATCTCCTTGGGAATGCCTGGCATCAGCTTTGCGAACTCGTCGATCTGGTCGAACACACCGCTCATCATCCTGGAGTCTCCCTCAGACGCGTCGTCCGGCTCCGCGGCTCTGACGAAGCTCACCCTGAGGTAGCCGTCGCCTTCCAAGAGCTTCTGGACGCGGACCCTCCACAGGCCCTTCGACAACGCCTGCCGTCCGCCTCCGTCCGACGGCTGGACGCTCCTCAGCAGGACCAGGGTCCCGACTGACCCTGCGACCTCTTCCTCGGCGCGGGCGGGAATCACCACGACGAGGCTGTGCTCCTTCATGGCGCGGACAGCTGCCGTCACGTTCCTGGGGTCCTGAATCGTTATAGTGACCTCTGTCTCTGGGAAGAGTATCGCCCCCTCTGCGAGCAG
>JASHUU010000028.1 GCA_030039795.1 Nitrososphaerales archaeon
GGGTGACGCCCTGCACAGGGAGTACATGCTCGCCAGTATCACCTTTGGAGTTTGTCACGCTTCAACCGCCAGAACGAACAGAGAAGCGGTTCGTGTCGACCCCGCCGTCGGTCTGCTGGAGCCTCGGCATCACGCCTTCGACCTAGTCAACATACAGAAGGGTCGCATTAAGGCCTTCTTCCCCCACGAGTGCGAGAATTCAGTTCGCGCTCATTGAGGGAGGAAGGACATGCCGAGTACCCAAACAAGACCTCGAGAAGGAAACTGGGACCTGCCAAGTCGTGACGACCGCGCTACCTGCGACCACGGTTGCGCTTCGGGAGGGCCACCACGTCGAAGAGTATCCGCCTGTTGTTCATCGTCACGCCCCTGGCAAAGAAGGGACCCTTGACGTCCATGCCCCTGAGGTTGAACTCCGCCAGCTCGTGCCGGTGGAACCTCTCGAAGGAGATGCAGTTCCCGAGATAGACTCCCAGCCTGTTGACGTCCGGGTCGGCTATTACATCGGGGGGGATAGGCTCCTTCTTCTCCGCGGCCAGCAGGTCGTTCAAGCCTTCTCGCGCGGCCTCGTAGCTCTTCCATGCCTCCTCCACGAACCGGAGGAAGACGCCCGACGCCGCCAGCTTCGACCTGAACAGACCCTCCTTGTCCAGGGAATACGCCCTGAGCAGATGCGCCTTCACGTTGAGCTCGTTCGAGCTGTCGTAGGAGTAGAGGAAGGAGCGGGCAGCCTGCTCCCGGTCGACCTTGTAGGCGTGGTTGAGAGAGTCCCCGAAGGCCCCGGACGCGAGGAAGAACCTCGCCATTGGGTAGTCCTTGAGGATCAGGGCTCCCGAGATCATGTGCGCGAAGTCAGGCTCATAGGGCAGCTCGCTCATCAGCATCCCCTTCCAGGTGATCTCGTGGGTCCGGGGGTCTATCGCCCCGATTTCCTTCATCCAGCCCTCTGCAAAGTCGACCTCCTTGTGGTTGACCTTGGACATGAACTCGAGTTCGCCCAGCCTCAGCCCATACTTCGCCATCAGCAGGACCAGGTCGAAGGGGGTCTCCGACTCGAGGTCCTTCTTCACAGGGGTAGGCTCGATCTTCTTGGGGACATGGACCTCTGACAGGATGACCGCCCGGCCCGGCTTGAACCTCCCCACTCTTCCCATCATCTGCAGGAGGGAGTTGTTGTCCAGGGTCCTGTAGGTGAGCGTCTTCTGCCCCAGGTTGTCCTTGCTGCCTATGGCCTCGTTGAAGATCAGTACGTTGTCGAGGTAGATGTTGACCGACGAGGCGATCACGTTGGTCGCGAATATCTTCAGGTTCCTGTCCAGCTCGGCCCTCTTCTGTATCTTGTTGACCTCTGAGCCGTCCACCCCGCCGTGGATGTAGACCCCCCGGTACTGGCTGGCGTACTTCTCCACCAGGCGCCTTGTGGGGAGGAACACGAGCCAGGACTCCCCCGCCGGCTGGGAGTAGAGGTAAGAGGAGACGACCCTGAACATCTCGTCGAGGTCCTTCGCCGTCTCCACCTCGATCCTGACGGGGTGGACCCTCCCGCTTATGGTGTGGACCTGGGAGATGCCCATGAACGCGAGGAACTCCGAGGGGTCGATGGTGGCGCTCATTATGCGGAAGAGGTTCTCGGCGTTCGCCTCCTCCTTTTTGGCAAGGGACATGCACAGCTCAAGCTGCGAAGACATCTGGTGGCTCTCGTCGAAGTAGATTGAGCTTCTCGTGACGGAGTTCTCGGCCAGCATCCTCAGAAGGACCCCGTCGGTGACTATCTTGATCTTCCCGCCTGTGTTGACCCTGGTGTCCTTTGTGATTATCGCGAACTCGTGCCGCAGCTTTGGATAGAGCGCCTCGAGGGAGTAGTACAGCGCGCTGCAGGAGGCCCTCGACGGCTCTCTGATGAGTACCTGCCTCGTCCCGCCCGAGAGTTCGAATTCATGGACGGGAGTGACCGTGCTCTTGCCCGTGCCTACATCTCCTATCAGGACGAAGTGGTCAGAGAAGTCGATCGAGCCTAGAATCTTGTAGATCGGAAGCTCGTTCCGCGCTGCAGGCACCGAAGGCTCGGTGACCGGGGCGGCTTCCAGCGAATCGTCGAGGCTCAAGCGTGTGAATGACCGCCATGAAACCGGCGGAGATAAACCACCCTGAGGAGGGTTCCCCAGTGGATGTGCGGTGAGTCTAAGTGAGACAGCCGGCGGCGGCACACCGTCACGTGGGGTGATTACATCAGGGCGTCAATGGAAGAACTGATGCGTCCACGTGTCAACGATTGACCCGACGGCGACGATCCCTACCAACACTTCGAGGGCAGCCCGGTAGGGTATCAGACCCAGGATGGCGAAAACGAAGTCCACACAAATCAGAGCGACGTTCCCAATAAGGACATGGTCGTTCTTCACATCGTTCCATGTCGGCGTGAAATCGCCGTCCGGAGCTGGATAGGGGTCGATAGAAGCCGGTTCCTCGGCACTAGGTTGTGTGGCTCCGCCCTTCGCCGTCCTTGACGCGCGGGCCCTTATCCGGTATTGCTGCAGCCTGAACGAGATGAGGTACGCGTCCCTCCCGCCGACCCAGTCGCCCTTCCTCTTCACTCCCACTCCGTAGCCCTTCTTCTCCACCATCCTAGGGTCGAACTGGATTGCGCCGCAGTAAGGGCACGTCTCGACAGGAGGTCGATCCTCAGGCGAGACAATCCAGTCATGACACACCTCGCACTTCTGGACCTTGCCCGGAAAGTTGATTCTCATCGTGGTTCTGCGCGCCTGTGCATTTGGCTGGTCACATCATGGACTTGAGGTCTAGGTTCTTCAACTTCTCGTGCCTGCCTCGAGCTTGATGCATCAAGACCACACCGACAGCAAGGACGAGCAAGCCTGCAACCACCAGCCAGGGAAATAGGTTCATCGTGTCTGGCTGGAGGATGAAGTATCCTAGGACGAGGTCAGCCAACCCGAACATCAAGTACAGTGCGTCGACGAACACCCACCCGTGCTTCTCCTTGTACACCAGGCCCACCACCATGGTAGGGCCGGGCTGCTCTAGGTGCAGGTCCTTGTTTTTGATCCACCCCCTCTCTATCTCGCTCGCTGCCTTGGCGAAGGCCTGTTGCAATATCGTGTAGAACCTGTCCGTTGCGTACTGGCCGACAATCAGCACTAGGGTGGTCACCATTACCCCCAGTTTCACCTGTGGGGAGAGCACGATGCTGGCCTGTCCGGTCGCCTGTCCTATGATTGAGTCGGCCGCCAGCAGGGCAGTAATGAAGGCGAAGCCGTTCTTGCGGAGCCCGGAGAGAAGGCTGTCCAGGGCGTCTATCTGTTTGCGTGATTCCTGCCACTCAGCCAACAGGATGGCCTGGGGGGTCGTAGGCGTGCCTTCGTTCCCCACGCCCCTGTCGATGAGGGTGAAAGCTAGTTAAGCTTGCACAACCCTATGCTCTCGCGACCTTCCGTCCGAGACTAGCCGTCTTGCCATCGCCCGAGGATATGACTGCGCTGCAAGCCGGCAGGTTAGGTAATACTTATATGGTAATACCAGACGATAACGCCACTGGCATGTCTGAGGTAGTTACTGCGAAGGTGCCACGAGAACTCAAGGAGAGAGCCCGAAAATACGGCATAAACATCAGCGGCTTGGTGCGCAGTGCGCTGGAAGCCAAGGTCGGCCGAATCGAGGAAGAAGCGCTTCAAAAGGAATTGGACGAGGCCAGCGCTTCACTAAGAAACAAGGTCTCGAAGAGCGATGTTGCACGGGCCATTCGGGAAACGAGAGAAGAACACTAGCGCAAAACCTTGGCCAGGTCATCAGCTTCTTCCTCGCCCCAAACGCCTTTGCTCTTCGATGCATCAGCCATCATCAATCTCTTGGTAGCCAAGGGAGGCGCAGGTCTTGACATTGCGCGGGGCAATGACATCCTCGACCTCACCGTGTACGAAGCCGGCAATGCCCTTTGGAAGCTGAGCGTGCTCCAACACAAGATTTCATCGTCCGAGGCTGACTCGCTGCTGGGCGCTCTGCTGCGAGTTGGCCTAGACCGAATGAATGTGGTCAGAGTGTCTGAGTTGGACCACGCGGCCATTTCGAGTCTGGCAAGAACCGAGAGGGTCTCCTATTACGACGCATCCTATGTGCGTGCGGCAATCGAGAGGAAGTGCGACCTCGTCACCGATGACCTTCGACTCTCAAGGATGGCCTCGAAGCTCGTGACCGTGAAAGGGTCTACAGATCTGCTATCGCCGCTCTAGGGAGTGAACTAGCACAGTGACGAGACCTCCTCGACGATTACCCTGAAGACGCCTGCCGAGACCAGCGTGTTGGCTGCTTCACTCACCCACGTCTGGTGGGGTCGGTGATCTTCAACCGCCACACTTTCAGTCCAACGACTCGAGCCGTCTTTTTGATGAGAGACTCGCAAACAGATAGTCGGCCAGAGCGCCGACCAGTTCATCAGTCCCGGCTGAGGTACCCTGAGATCGAGGGAGCTGCGTGGGGGCGGACATCCTGCTGTCTTGGAGCGGAGGCAAGGACAGCGCTCTTTCGCTGAGAGAGATAGCCCGTAGCGGGAGGTACAACGTGAAGGTGCTCCTTACCACGGTCACAGAAGGCTTCGACAGGGTGAGCATGCATGGCGTCAGGCGCGACGTCTTGAGGGCGCAGGCGTCATCTCTCGGGCTGCCTCTCGAGGAGGTGTGGATCCCGAAGAACTCCTCGAACGAGATCTACGAGGCTCGGATGAAGGCCGCGTTGACGAGATACAAGGAGAGAGGGGTCGAAGAGGTCGCCTTTGGAGACCTCTTCCTTCGAGACATCCGCGCCTACAGGGAGGAGAGGCTCGCCCAACTCGGCATGAGAGGGATATTCCCGCTCTGGGGTAGAGACACGGGCGGGCTGGCGAGGGAGTTCGTCGAAGCTGGCTTCAGGGCCGTGCTCTGCTGCGTCGACCCACGCAAGCTGTCAAAGGAGTTCTGTGGCATGGAGTTCGACACAGCCTTCCTCGAGTCCATCCCCTCCTCTGTGGACCCCTGCGGCGAGAACGGGGAGTTTCACACCTTCGTCTATGACGGACCCATCTTCAGCAAGAGGATACCAGTAAGCAGGGGAGAAGTGGTCCTGAGGGACGGCTTCTATTTCGCCGACCTGACTCTGCCGTGACTGTGGAGTCGCTATGAAGAGGCTCCTGCCGAGCGTTCGCTACTCTCCTAAGGACGGTGAGCGCCGTGAGCGTCACCCACTTGCTGGGCAGCCCGGCACTCTCCAGCGCGAAGGGCTTCGTCTCGTAGCGCAGGTTGTGCCTTCCCCATGCATAGCTCGGAGGGTCGGGGTGAACTCTGTCGATAGGCCATCTGCCGCGCCTGCCTTTCCGACGAAGTATGTCGAGGGCGGGCTTGAGCCTCTTGTCGCCTCCAAAGCCGAGCGCGGTGACGACATCCAGTCCCACTAGGATGTCGTAATAATAGTGGGTTGGATAATGCAACCTGAACCACGGACGGTACCTCGACGGACCCTCCTCGAAGAGCCTCCGCTCCAAGTAGAACTCGGCTCCGCGGTCGATTGCGCGCCTGACCTCCCTGTTGCGGTCCCCCTCCGGAATGGCCGCGAAGGCCGCGAGGGCCTCCCAACAGTCGAGGGTCCCTGCAGCAGACCCCCAGCAGTGCCAGCCTCCGTCGCTCTTCTGGTCTTCGAGCAGGCGGTCGAAGAGCCGCTTGACCCGAGGGTCACGCTGATACCCGAAGCGGGTCATGAAGCGCGCCAAGTTGCCCACCATGCATACCTCTGCGTCGAATTTGTTCTTCCTTTTCTCATCCATCCACTCCCGGAAGAACAGCTCCGCGGTCCTTGCAATCCGCTCGTCGTCTCTGGTCATGCCCAGGTCGGAGAGCACGATCGCCATCCAGTTGCTCGCCGTGTACTTCGGGCGGTAGACGCTCTGGTCCGACTCCCAGCGGCCGTCCGGTTTCTGCCTCGCCAGGATGTCCGCGGCCCAGCCTCTCTTAGGGATCCTGGAACGGGCCTCGCTGACATCCGGATGGCTCTCGGGCAGGTCCAAGAGATTTGTCAGCGTGTGGTATCTCACGGCTGGCTGGCTCTCATCCAAGAGCCATGCGAGCGTGGGGTCCCTCGGCGCAAGATGATCGTGGCTTGAGGTCATTTGGGTCCCCTCGCAGCGGGTGGAGGTTGGCTCTCGGCTTCACTTCTCCTTCTCGAGGCCCGGCGGAACCAGGTCGTGAAAAGGGGGATCAGCCAGATGTAATATCGTATGGGTCCGAGCGAGCCCAAGTCGGTCGTGTAGAAGATAGGCACGGCGGAGATGAAGAACGCGGACGAGGATATGAACCAGCCGTTCGCTTCGCGCCTGAACCTCTTGGAGTACTCGCTGCTTACGAGCGCCCTCTCTTCGCTGGCTAGCGTCAGAGAGAAGAGACCCAGGATGGCCATCATTATGCCCAGGTCCACGCCGTAGACGGCCGATGCGGCCCCTTCGAATGAGGAGAGGAGGGCCGGAGAGAGGGCGGGCGGCCTTGTGAGCAGCCCGAAGAGGAACGGCTCCACTGACACGCAGAAGAGGAGGGCGATGTTGAGTCGGGTGGCGCGCCCCGTTTCGACAGGCAGGACGGACATTATCCGTGTGTACCTCAGCCAGATGGAGATCAGGATCAGAAAGCTGAACCCGAACGTGGCCAGGTCGCTGTAGATGCCTTCCGCGCTCGTGGGAGGCTCGCTGACCAGGGTGATCGCCCCCACGGACAGAGCGAGGCCGAAAATCAGGTCAGAAAGCGACTCGATCCGCGGCCGCGGCCGTTTGGCCGAAGTCTCTTCAGTCAGGATGCTCGTAATGGAGCGCGGGCTCCGCTCTTTAACCTTAGAGCCGCAGGATTGATGCCTGGAGGGAGTTCCTAGCGGAGCCAGCTATTCTCTGAACGTGGACGGGTCGACCAGGGACAGTTCTGGCTTGCAGACCTTGCAGCGCTTCGCCCCGTAGAGACGGGACGCGGTCGCGATGCTGTCGACCCAGAAGTAGCTCCCCTGCTTGCGCCCGTCGATGCTGACCTTCACGTTGAAGCTGTCGGTCGATACGCACTTCGCGTTCACCTTGTGGATTATGGCGGGACGGGCCTTGTCCGTTATCACGAAGTAGCCTTCGTCGGCAAGCCGCAGCTTGCGCAGGTCGTCCAGGTCCGAGACTTCCTTGGAGTCCACTTAGGTCGCCTGAGGCCTGTCCTGCTCGTCTTCCTTCTCCGTTTCGACCCCTCCGGCGGAGGGCTCGCCAGAGGCCATAGTCTGCTGTGCAGCGTCGGACTGGATGGCCTTTCTTCCGCGGCGGAAAATGACGAACGAAAGGATGGCCAGCGCGACCCCTGCGGCCGCGACCGCGTACAAGAGCGGAGGGGCACCTCCGTTTGAAGGGCGGCTCCCTATCACCGACACGGTGCCCGAGTACTCGTTGGCCACGTAGACATAGCCGTTCGACGAGTCGAAGGCCACACCGAAGGGATCGACTCCCACTTGCACGGCGGCAATCAGGGTGTTGGTCGAGCCGTCGATCACTGAGGTCGTGTTTGACACGAAGTTGGCGACATAGACGTCCCCGTCCGCGGAGTCGAAGGCTACCCCACTAGGCTGTGAGCCCACGGCGACGGTCGCCATGACCTCGTCGGAAGCTCCGCTGATGACGGACACCGTGCCCGACCCGTTGTACATGCTGTACCCGTTCACGTTCGTCACATAGACGTCGCCGTTCGATGGGTCGAAGGCCACGCCCAATGGGTGGAGTCCCACCACAAGGGTCGTCACGATGTCGTTCTGGGCGCCGCCTAGTACGGAGACCTTGTCGGAACCTGAATCGGCGACGTAGACGTATCCGTTGGCCGTGTCGGCGGCTACACCCCAAGGCATCGAGCCTGCGGCCACGCTGGCCAACACGGTATCGTTCAAGGCGTCCACCACCGTCACCCGGGGCTGCGGACATCCTGACGAGGGACAGCTGGGCTGGGGAGAGTAAGTGACGTAGACGTCTCCGTTCGAGGGGTCGAAGCTGACCCACTGGGCCAGGGGACCTACTGTCACGTTCGCGACGACCTCGTCCGTCGTGCCGTCTATCACGGACGCGTTGACCGAGCCCGAGTTGGCGACATAGATTTCGCCGTCTGAAGAGTCGTAGGCAAGAGAGGTGGGGTTGGACCCGACGGAGATGTTGGCGATCAGCCGGTCGGTGGCTCCGTCGATCACTGAAACTGTGTCTGAGCCGTAGTTGGCGACGTAGACATACCCGTTGGCGGGGTCGAAGAGCACTCCTTTGGGACCGAAGCCGACGGGGATGGTGGCCACAACGACGTCGGCCTGCGTGGGTGTGGTGGCGGCGAGCGGAGCCGCGAAGTCGGTCGTCATGAGCAGGAATAGGGCGAGGGCCGACGGGGCCCACGTGCCCTTCGATGACAGACCCATAGCACTTGCGGGGAGGCGAGGCAAGCGGGATTCTATAAGCGTGAGTCAGAAGGGAGCTGGCCGCGGCGACTTCGTGGCATCCAGGTTCCCGCTGTCCCAAGACCTCAAGGTTTTTTGAGGCACGCGCGCGTCGCCGCCGCAGGATGATTTCTTACGCGGAGGTCGTAGGCCTCACCGCAGGGTTTCTGGTCGCCCTCGGGCTGGTGCCGCAGATCGTCCGGGTGTGGAGGCTCAAGGACGCCCAAGAGATCAGCCTGGCCTTCAACCTGCTCTCGCTCGGCGGGACCGCCTTGTGGCTCGCCTACGGGGTGATCCTGGGGCTGCTCTCCGTGATCGTCTGGAACGGGACGAACACCGTCCTGCTGGTCGTGCTCCTAGCCGTGAAGCTGAGATACGGGATGGGGCGCGACCCGACGGGCGTTCCGCCGGCAGCGCATGGGAGCCTGGGCTAACGTCTTATACCGTGGGCCGCGCGTGCGCGCCCCGTGGACCGCGAGCGAATCGAGAGGGAGTTCCCGGTCAAGCGCAACACGGCCTACCTGAACAACGCGAGCTACACGGTCATGGTCGCCTCGGCCGTGGCAGAAGCGACAAAGAGACTGAGGGAGTTCTCAGAGAACGGCCCCGACGACGCGTTCTACCTCGCCTACAGGGGAGGGTCCAACGTGGCCAAGGAGAAGCTGGGGGCGATACTCAACGCCAGCCCGCAGGGGCTTGTGTTCGCCGAGAGCGCGACGCAGGCGATAAACTTGGTCGCGAACGGATTCAAGTTCAGCAAGGGTGACGCCCTGGTGACGAGGGGCGCCGCCGTCACGGAGCATCCGTCAGACTACCTGCCCTGGCTCTACTACGCGGACGCGAAGGGCGTCACGACGCACGACGTGCCGGTCGACGGGTCGGGGGTACCCGACCTCTCCGTGTTTGACTCGACGGTGAGAGCCTCGAAGGCCAAGCTCGTGGTGTCGAGCCACGTGATCTACAACCTCGGCACGATCGAGCCGGTGGAGGAGATGTGCAGGATCGCCCACGAGCGGGGCGCCGCCTTCTTCCTGGACGCCTCGCAGTCGGCCGGCAACATCCCGGTGGACTTGGACGCCATAGGCTGCGACTACGCGGCGGGCACGGCGTCGAAGTGGTTCTGCGGCCCGCTGGGGGTAGGCTTCCTGTACTGCAGGGACGACGAGGCCGCGGCCCGGCTCGAGCCCCTGAACTTCGGGGCGAACGCGACCGAGTACACGGACAACCTCTCCTACAGGTTGCTGACGGGCGCGGCGAGGCTTCAGGAGGGGTACAGGAACTGGGCCTACGTGTACGCGTTCGCAGTCGCTCTGGACGTCTGGGACAGCTTCGGGCTTGACCAGATACGGGAGGCGGACAGCAGGCTCTCTCTCGACATAGTCGACAGGCTGTCTGAGATGGGGGACAGATACAGGCTCCTAGTCGACTTTGACGACGGCCGGAGGACGTGTATCGTGCCGGTGGAGACGCTCAAAGAGACGCCGGCTGAGGTGGTCCAGAGGGGGCTGAAGGCGAAGGTGACGGTCGCCCAGAGGGAGTATGGCCGCAGGAAGATACTCCGGATCTCGCCTCACTTCTACAACGACGAGCGGGAGATAGAGAGGCTCTTCGAGGTCCTCCGATGACGCTGCTGGGGAAGGAGGACAGGAGGTTCGTCCACGTCGTCTCCAGGCTCCTCGTCGTCGGCCTGAGGTACAGGAGCGACAGACGGAGAGTGCTGAAGGCAGGTGGCAAGATCGCCGACCCGGAGAGGCTTCGGGAGCACGGGAGGAAGGCGGTGAAGACATTCATCGAGCTTGGTCCGGCCTTCGTCAAGCTCGGCCAGCTCCTCTCGGTGCGGCCGGACGTCCTGCCTCAGCCATACGTCGAGGAGTTCGCGAAGCTCCAGGACGAGGTCCCGCCTGCCCCGTTCGACCAGGTCAAGCCCATCATAGAAGCCGGCCTCGGACCCATCGAGAGAGCGTTCGATTCCTTCGACCCCTCGGCCGTGTCCGGGGCGAGCCTCGGCCAGGTCTACGAGGCGCGGTACAAGGGCCGCGACGTCGTGGTGAAGGTGAACCGCCCGGACATACGCGAGCAGGTCTCGCTGGACGTCAAGGTCCTCAAGAGGCTCGTCCCGCTGGTGGGGAGGTTCATCGACGCGGGGCTGAAGGTGACCGCCGAGTCGGTCGTCGACCAGTTCTCGATGACGGTGCTCGAGGAGATGAACTACAGGACTGAGGCCGAGCACTTGGTCGAGATCAAGAGGAACCTGAGGAACGACAGGGACGTGGTGGTGCCCGAGGTCCTGCCTGAGGTCTCCTCGGAGAGGGTCCTGGTCATGCAGAGGGTGAAAGGGACGAAGATCCTGGACCTAAAGTCCCTCGACAAGGCGGGAGTGGACAGGAAGAAGCTCGCGAGGAGGGTCGCCAGGGTCTTCCTCTACATGCTGCTGAACAACGAGATTTTCCATGCCGACCCCCACCCCGGCAACATCTCGGTCACAAGCGACGGCAGGCTGATCATCTATGACTATGGGATGACAGGGAGCTTGGACGAGGAGACCCGCACCAACCTGATCAGGTTCTACCTGGCGCTGGTGAGGGAAGACGCCGGGAAGGTGGTGGAGATGATGCTCCAGCTCGGTATCCTCGACCCGACGGCCAACAGGATGGTGGTCCGCAGGGGAGTCGAGCTCGCGATAGCGGACATGCACGGGAAGAAGGTGGAGGACACCGAGGTGAAGGCCCTGATGGAGATAGCGAACAGGACGATCTACCAGTTCCCCTTCAGGCTTCCGAGGAACCTCGTCCTGTACATGAGGATGTCCTCTATCCTCGAGGGCGTCTGCCTCAGCCTCGACCCGGACTTCCACTTCGTGCGGATGCTCGGAGGCGTCCTGCAGGACGAGGGCCTGGTCAACGAAGCGTACCGCAGGGACCTGGAGGACGGCCTGGGCAGGCTCAGGGAGGGCCTGGAGGCGACAGTCGAGATCGCCCCGCTGCTCAAGAGCGTGCTGGAGGAGTACAGGCCCGGCGGGGGGCGGCCGCGCACGCGCGGAATGCCGTTCACCTCTGGGGTGCTGGCCGGCGTGGCTGTGAGCGGACTGGTCGCGTCGGCGTATTACTTCGCGACCGGGCTCGGGAAGATAGGTTTCGTGGTCTCGCTCGCGCTGCTTGGGCTGGCGGCCCTCGCCGCCAGAAGATAGCCTACTCTACGACGATCCGTCCGGCTCCCCTGACGGGCAGCTTCACGGTAAGGACGCCGTTCTCGTACTTCGCCTTCACCTCGTCGTCACCTGTCTCGACCTTCACGGGAAGCGGGATCCTTTTGTTCACACGCAGCGGTCTCTGCTCCGAGTAGGACACTCCGTCTCTCTCCGCCTTCTCCCTCCTGGCGCTGACCGTGAGTGCCGAATCGCTGAGCCTCGTCCTGATCTGGTCCTTCTCGAACCCGGGCATGTCCAGCATGATGACGAGGTCTGGGCCGTCTTCGAACACGTCGGCAGGCGGCAGGATCAGCTCGAAGAACTCCCGTGATCTTATGCCCAAGTCCCCTGCTATCCCCTCGGGGCAGGCTCTTCAACGTTTCTGCATGGTCGGGGGGTTCTACCGATAAGGGCTGTCGAGGCGGCGCGTCGGAAAGAGCCCGAATGTGGCGCCGCAATCCACACGGCGGGCCAGGCGATGACCTAGGGCAACTTCGGGTCGGTGATGTCTGATGGGATAGAGCCGCGGATGAGTCTCATTGGGCGCCACGCTTCCTCGTCGCATAGCCGAACGCGAAGCCTGCGGCGGCGATTGCCAGGCTTGCCCCCAAGAGGTAGCCTATGAACGGAAGTATGGCGAGAGAGACCAGAAGCGAGATCCATGGAAACAGCCTCCGGACCCCCCTGACACGCAGGAGCTTGACACCGGAGGCTGAGCCGACCACGTACGCCAGAATCGCGGCCCCACTCGTCGCCAAGAAGATAGACTCCAGGTCTATACCCAGGAGGTAGAAGACTGACAGGCTGAGCATGATGAGGGCGAGGAGGAAGAGCAACGCCCTGCGCGGCGCTCCTGTCTTCGGGTCCAAGGTGGCGAGCGCCTTGGGAAGGCTGCCGTCCTTCGCCGCTGCGTAGACGACCCTGCCCATGCCCGTGGTGTAAGCGTTGACGGTCGAGAAGATTATCACGACCGCGAAGAGCGAGACGGCTATGCCGCCGTATGAACCGAAGACCTTCGACATCATCTCGGCGAAGGGCGTCACGCCTGTGCCAGCGTCGTACGCTCCGGTGCCCACCACGGTCGCTGCAATCGCCAGATAGAGAACGCCGATGAGCACGACGCTGATCGACACGCTGCGACCGAAATCCTTCTCAGGATTCTTGAACTCCTCGGCTATGTTCGAGACGTTCTCGTAACCTAGGTACGACCAGAAAATCAGGGCGCACGCGACGCCTATCGACGCCACGCCCGAGGGGAGGAACGGGCTGAAGTTGGCTGCCCGCACGTCGGGGCTCGAAGCCACGACCGACAAGGTGAGGATGGCCACCATCGCAGCCACCAGAGCGAGCTGCACCCTGCCGCTCAGTCTTATGCCCCTGAGGTTGATACCAAAAGCAGCGAGTAGCATGCATGCGGCGACTGCGAAGACCTCAGGACCGGAGATCCTGAATGCGTATGCGAGGTAAGAGCCTGCAGCCAGGGTGACCGCAGGCGCGCCCAGGACCACCCAGGCGACGAAGAGCCACGCCGTCATAGTCCCGATAGTGTGGCCGAAGGCCGTTTTTGAGAACGAATAGATCCCTCCCGACTCTGGTCTGAGCATGGAGAGGCGCGAAAACGTGTAGGCGAAGGGATAGCTGGCGAGCGAGAGCACCGCCCACGCCAGGAGAGATGCAGGCCCCGCCGCGCGCGCCGCGAGGCCCGGAATCGCCAGTATTCCTGCTCCCAGGACCGAGCTGACGTAGAGCGCGACGGCGTGGCGGACCGTGATGACCTTCCGGAGGGAGGAGGGAGCGCCATCGTCGCTACCAGCTTTCTCTGTCAAGCGGGCCGAGTCGCCGTGGCCCGCCCATTAAGAAATGTCTCGTCACCGGACAGGCTGAGGCCGGCGACCGGGGAGCCGGGGGATAAGCGCCTAGTTCACATGAGCCAACGTCCTGCGCAGGACGCCGACATCCGTTAGCACGTTTGCGATCAGGAAGGCTGAAGTCAGCAGAAGCCCCCAGAGCAGGAGGCTCGTAGGAGTGGCTCCGACGTAGTGCAGCGCAGAGGTCAGGGTACCGCCTGCGTACACCGAAGGCCCGAATCCTGCCATCGCCAGGAGACACACGAGTCCGAAGACAGACAGGAAAAGCTGGGACCCGACGCTCCCGAGCTCCAGTATGTCGAAGATCACGTAGGCAAACATTATCGCCACGGACCCGAAGATCACAATCGAGCCTCCTCCGGGAACGAAGTAGACGGCGCCCCCGAACAGGAAGCATCCTAGAGCTACTACGAGGGCCAGCGCCCTGCCCGAGACCTGGCCTCCCCTCCTCGAAGAGACCCCGGACATCGCGATGATGCCCAGGCTGATCAGGACCATGACATCAGTTATGTCTACGAGGAAGTTCTCGTTCCCTATGGCCAGGAGAAGTATGGCGACGAGGGTGAAGACCCACGAGAGCCCCGCGATATTCCTTGGCATGTATCCGTCCTCTCCCAGTGCTCCGAGGTGCCGGGCCGCGGCGAGGAAAGCGGGGATGAACGTCGTGGCAGTAGCTATCAGGAACGCAGCTCCAATCAGCAGCGCCTGTCCTGTGCCCAAGAGGTGCTGAGCCAAGTACAGCGCGGGGATGCAAGATGAGGTGGCGCAGGACGCCTGGAGGCTGGGCAAACCGTGGGCCGCGGAGTAGACCGATAGGGCATACAGGATGTTGACCGCCGCCGCTATGACGACGCTGAGTATCATGGCGACTTCGAAGTAGGCCGTCTTGCTGAGGGTGTATCCCTTCCTGAGCCATGAGACCACCGGGATGCTTGACCTCTCGACCGAGTCCCTTTCCATGACCTGTATCTCCTGGAAGCCGAAGAACAGGAGGTAGAGGTAGCCTGTGTTGATGACGAGCGCAGGGATCCAGCTGGAGCCGGCGGGGAGGTTGAAGAAGCCGGAGAAGTTCCAGCCGCCGTAGTTCCCCAGGAGAGCCGCGTGGTACACGACCATCGCCAGGAGGGCGGCGGTGAGCACTATCTGGACCGAGCCAAGCGCCCTGAGGTACCTCTGCTCGAAGAAGATGTTCACGATGGTCCAGCCAACGAAGCCCCCGGCTATCCCCCAGACGATGACCGTGACGGCCCCGGCGCTCAACCCGTACGCCGAGAGAATCTGTGGCATGAAAATGAAGTCGAAAATCAAGAAAACGATCTTCGTGTACGCTGCGAGTGCTGTGTTCGCGATCCACATCGAGACGCGAGAGACGAAGTATCTGACGCTGCGCGCGCCTGCGGCTAGGCGTGCGAAGGAGGGGCCTCCGACCAAGTTTGCACCCAGAAGCTTCGACTGTTTGCCGAGGTCTGAGTAGACCTTGGCCATGGCCACGGAGAGGACGGTGGCGATGACCAGCGACAGGAGCGAGACGACCTCGTACTGCTCTACGTTCAGAGGGATGAGGATGAAGAGCGGCGACCCGAGCGTCGCGCCGATCCCGACGGCGAGCATGGTGGTGAACCCGTAGACGGGCCTCTCCTTTGCGGCCTCGGGAATTCCCTTGAACCTGGCCCTAAGGGACTCGGGCAGCTGCGCGACGAGGGCGGCGCCTCCCAGGGCCAGGGCGACAATCGCCAAGACGGTCATCACGTCCCCCGCCCCCAGAGTTCCCCTCCCCGCGAGGTAGGTCAGTTCGTCGAACGCCAGGCCTGCTGCCAGCAGGATGGCGGCCACGCCCACGCCGAGGCCGAGCGTCTTGAGCCAGAGTGCGAACGACCTTGCACGCGTCAGATTCTGCATCAGGCCTCGCCCGACCTTACGGAGAGGCCCATCTCCTTCAGGTTCAGGGCTGCCTGCCGCAGCGTGTACAGCGCCGAGAGCATCAGAACGGCTCCCACGATGAACTCAACAAATGAAACGTACTGGCTCAGAGGGGAGGACCCTATTGCCCCGTAGGCCTTCTCGCTGAAGAACTGGATCAGGGCCGCGGGCGTGTTCACTCCGGCGGCCGAAGGGATGAGCGCGACGGCGCCGGCGAACACCAAGAGGGAGGCGAGGAGGAGCTCTCCGAGGGCTATGAGAAAGAGGTGCGTCGACTTCGGCTTCTTCTCTCCCTGAAGCGCCGAGACGAACTGCCTTACGCTGTCGTCCTGAGAGTCGACGACCTTCTGCTGGAGCTTCTCTCTCAGCACCCCCTCAGACCCTTGCAACAGAACGAAAGCCTTGATGTCGAGGGTCAGCTGGTCCAGCAGTTCTTCGGCTCTCTTCTCGCTGCTGCTCAACAGAGGGACGGGATTGGCGCTCGGGAAGTATTTCTCCGTTCGCCGCCCTTCTTCGTGCGGTGCACTCCCGTCGCAGACCGCCCCTCGATTGCTATAGCTGTGCTAATTCCTACCGCTCCTTAGAGACCGCCTCGGCTAGGAATTAACACGCGCACTTTTGGTCTCTCTTGGAGCCGGGACGCGACATGGATTCCCAGTCCGAAAACGGTTATAGCGAGTGAGAGGGCCTTGGAGGCCCTATGGAGGCCACGAGCTCCCTCAAGCAGACCGTGACCCATCTCTTTGACGCCGTGAGATACAGCAACCACGCCAAGGAGGTGGAGGAGGCGACGGCGTCCACCGAGAAGGAGCTGGCCCTGGAGCTGAACAAGCTCGACAGCGAAACCGAAGAGATATCCAACCTGATCTCGTCGATGAAGGACGAACCCGACGGTCCGCTCAGAGAGCTCTCGCGGCAGCTGGAGAGCTTCCTTGAGACGGCCAAGGAGCAGGCGAGGGACAAGCTCGAGAGGAGGACGAAGGAGACGCTCGAAGATCAGAGGAAGACGTCCTCCGGCGAGCGGGACAAGGCGCTGAAGAGCCTGGAAGCGTACCTCGCTTCAGACCCGCTTCCGGTGTCTGAAAGAGTCGTGCAGCTCAACCTCGCCGAAGGACTCTACGAGGCGCGGGCGACATACGAGTGCGAGGGAGGAGTGAAGTACGAGTTCATCCTGGCGACGCAGAACTCCAAGCTGTTCAGTCGTGAGCTGGCCATGTCCCAGGTCCGGCGGGAGCTCAGGGTCCCCGTGCGGTTCGCGAAGACGATGCTCAAGGGAAGGGTCCCCGGCTTCGAGAGGCTTGACCAGTATGTGCTGACGGACGTGGAAGAGTCGGGCGGGAAGCTGCGTGCGACTCTTGCCAAGGCCGGCAACGGCTCGAAGATCAAGGTGGTGACATCGGGCAGCGAAGACGACGCCTTCGTGGGGCTCGAGTACACCGACCAGACGCAGTCGGTGAACATAATGAACGACCCTTCGCTCAGCGCCCTCGTGGACCTGAAGGGCATCAAGCAGGCGGTGGGCGACCTCGTGAGGGAGATGGAGGAGCTCGCGAGCAAGAAGATCTCGCTGGTCAGGCTGTCGGTGGACGGCGAAGACCTGCTCAAGAACATGGACTGCTACGCCCTCGTGGAAGTGGTGTTCAGGGTCTTCGGGCCGAACTACCGCGAGGTCGTGAGGAACCTCCCGGAGCGCCCGCCCGCGGGCGAGAGCGGAGGGATGGGGCTGGAGTTCCTGCGCGAGAGGATCAGGGTGCTGGGCGCCTTCGCAAAGCCTGTTTCTCAGCTGCTGGGCGTGCAGTCGATGGAGCGGCGGATCTAGGCACCCTCTATCCCTTCCTTCATCCTTTCCAAGAACTCTGGGTTCTGCCTCAGGAAATCCACCAGCCGCTCGAACCTCTGGATGGTCACAGGGTGGAGGTGGTGCTCGATGCCTTCCGTGTCCTCGTACGCCACCTCGCCTCCGACACCGAGCATGGAAAGGAGCTCGGAGATCGTCGAGTGCCGCCGTATCACCGAGCGCGCCACCTTGCTCCCGTTGGGCGTCAGCTTCATCCCCCGGTACTTCACGCGCTCGACGTATCCCTCCTTTGCCAGCCTCGCTACCATGCTGGACACGGTCGGCGGCTTCACCTTCAGCTTCTCTGAGATGTCGGCCACGCTGATGAATCCCTTCTCCTCGTTGAGGTTGTAGATGGCTTCGAGATAGTCCTCAAGGCGCGACACGTCGCGCTTCGGCTGGAGGGCGCTGACCAAGTCTCTCCGTGACTTGAAGCGAGCCCGCGACTCGATAAAAGGGTTCTGAACGGCCGCGCCGGGGCGGGCACGAAGCGGAGTAGACGCCTAGAGTTATATTAGACGCATCTAACTTATATGCACGGCCCTAACCCGGTGGGCCCGACCTTGCGCGCGCCATGGAGGTCTGCGTCCTCCCAGTCAGAGGGCGAGGATGTGAAGACTGGAGGGGGGAGCGGCAGGCTGGGTCTGTCCGCCTACCTGGCTTACTTCGGGCCAGCTATCATGGCCGCGGTGGCGTACATCGACCCAGGAAACTTCGGGACGGACATCTCGGCCGGCGCGAGCTTCGGGTACGTCCTGCTCTGGTCGGTCGTGCTGGCGAACCTGATGGGGATGCTCATACAGTACCTCTCGGGAAAGCTGGGGATCGCCACTGGCAGGTCTCTTGCCGAGCTGACGAGGGACAGCCTGGGCTCGCGCTCGAAGATAATACCCTACTGGCTCGCCAGCGAGACGTTCGCGCTGTTCACGGACCTGGCGGAGTTCCTGGGAGTCACTTCCGCGATATACCTGCTCTCGAACGGCGCCATACCGCTGCTGGTGGCCGCCTGGATCTCGGCCTGCGACGTCGTGGTGGTCTTCGCCATCGCCGGGAGGAGGTTCAGGAGAGTGGAGCTCATGATAACCATGCTCGTCTTCGGGGTCGGGCTCGGATACGTCTACGAGATCTTCCTCGTCAGGCCCGACGCTTCGGCCGTGCTGCGGGGGACCCTGATACCGACGCTGACCGGCTCCACCCAGCTCTTCCTGGTGGTCGGAATCATAGGCGCCACCGTGATGCCGCATGTCATGGTCCTGCACTCGTCCCTGACGAAGGCGAAGGCTGAGGGGCTCGACGTCCCGGGGAGGAAGAGGCTGCTTCGGCTCCACAGGGCGGACACGGTCGCGAACATGACGGTCGCCGGCCTCATCAACATGGCGATACTCATCATGGCGGCGGCGGCGTTCTTCTCGGCGAAGCTGAACGTCGTCACAATCAACGACGCCTACAAGACCCTGATCCCGCTCTTCGGCATCTCTGCCAGCGTGGTGTTCGCGCTGACCCTCCTGTTCTCTGGATGGTCGTCTTCGACCATAGGGGTGCTGGCGGGCCAGTCGATTCTGGAGGGGCTCCTCGGGAGCAAGTTCAACCCTTGGGGGAGGCGGATAATAATCCGGGTGATCAACGTGGTCCCCACCAGCATCGCGATAACGCTCGGGTACAATCCGCTCCTGCTGCTCGTGTACAGCCAGGTCGTCCTCAGCCTGTTGATTCCGCTGCCGCTGATCCCCCTGATCTACTACACGTCGCGCAGGAAGTTCATGGGCGAGTTCGTGAACAGGCACAGCATAACCTTCCTGGCGGTCGTCACGGCCGCGGTTATTGTAGCGCTGAACCTTGTCCTGCTGGTGACGACCGTCTAAGGGCTCGCTGACGCCTGCCTCATCCTGGACCTGATGGGCTCGTTGTCTGAGAAGACCCTCCACTCAGACACCCTCCCTTCTCTCGTCCTCGCCACCCAAGCGGAAGGCGCGCTCCACCTGTTCTCGAGCTTCGGTCTGCCTCCCTTCGGGACGAACGTTCCTCCCGCTTCGCCAATCAGGACCGATACCTCCGTGTCTGATATGACACGTTCGACGCGCACCCAGTAGTCGGGCACCATCGCAAAGTACTGCCTCCATCCCTCCTCTATGGCGGGCCGGACGAACCTAGATCCCAGCGAGTCGACGAACAGATGGTCCTCGGTCATCAGAGACACCAGCCCGGGCACGTCGTGTGAATTGATCTTGCTGACGAACTTGAGCACGACCTCGGAGTTCTGCATACATTTGGCTTGGCCAGGGCGGTCAATAAATAGCTCCGGGGCCTGTGTGTCGCCATGGCACTTGCGCGCTCCAAAGAGACCTGCTCGTCAGGAGACTGCGTCGGGCTCACGGCCAGAGAGTCGATGGTGTGCCGGGTCATCTGCGGGGCTCCGGGCCCCGTCTCGTTCGGACAGCTGAAGAAGGAGACCGATTTACATCAGGAGGTAGTCTCGCGGATTCTTCGCAGGCTCACGGTCCACGGCATCGTCGAGAAGAGCGAAGGACGATACCGAAGCCTCTGTCTCTGTTGCTGTTGCTAGCCGTCGAGCCTTGACACGGGTCCGGGGCCTAGACTAACTGAGCTTCACGAGCTGTTGCGGCCCATCGGCCGGTGCGACGACGACCGCGGTCCCGAACGCGATTATCTCGTCCATCGTGTTTCCAATCTCTGTCGAGTCGAAGTTAACGCTGATCACCGCGTTCGCCCCCATCGAGGCAGCGTGCTCAGCCAGGCGGTCGAGCGCCTGCTGCCTTGCCTGCGCCGCCATCTGAGTGTACTCGTTGATCTCGCCGCCCTTCAGGCTCCTCAGGCCGGCCATGAGGTTGCCGCCGATGCCGCGCGAACGGACCGTTATCCCGTATGTCATCCCTAGCACCTTGACGACCTTGAACCCGGGAACGTGGTTCGCGGTGAGAAGGGGGATAGTACTCTTCGTTGTTGCCATGGGTCCACCGAAGATGAAGGAAATTTAAACGATGCGGGGCTCCTCGCCGACCGTGGGAGCAGAACCCTTCTCTCTCATAACGAAGTATCCCGACACAAGCGCGATCCAGAGCAGGACGCTGCCCAGGAAGAGCCTCTCGACGAGGCCACTGTAGTGGTTCGCAAGCGCCTTGGATATGGAACGCTGCAGAAGGTCCAGCAGGCAGAGGAACACCGAGACGCATGCGACGGCCAGAGCCTTGCTGCTGATGCCGCGGAGCGCCTTGACCGTCCGCATGCGGAGGGAGACCGACAGAGCTCCGAAGGCGCCTCCCAGGAAGGCGAACACAGCCACGACCAAGTGTATGAGGCCGTGCCACGTGACCGGCGTGGCAGGGACGTCCGTAGGAAATATCGCCAGCAGGATGGCTCCCACAGACCAGACCCCGAGGAGCGCGACGCCTGCCCGGGAGCGGGGAGAGTCGCGACCCAGCTCCTTGGTCGAGCTTGCGAACGCCGCCAGGAAGGCGAGAGAAAGCAGCCCGCGGTTGAGGAAGTTCACGGTCATTATGTATCCGAACGGCCCCACTGCGAGGTCGCTCTCGGCTTGGCTGATCGGGCTGTAGTGCGGAGGGAGCAGCTGCGCGACGGCGTCGAGTATCACATAGAGGACGATGCCAGCTAGCGCGGCAACGTACAGCCTGCGCGTCGTCTTCGAGTTCAGGGGAGACCCAACCTAGGTTGCGGCAACTCGCGGCCTACTTCGACAGGAGTCTCCAGGAGAGGATGATTCCCAGAACAGAGAGGACCGCCGCGAACGCGGCCAAGACCGCGAAGTCGACCCACAGAGGAGCCAGCACGCTGTAGCCTGCGGCTGCCGCGGCGGCCGACCCCGAACCCAGCAGCATCTGCCTGACCCCGTCGACCGCATAGCTCACGGGATTGAACCTGACAACGGTCTGCAGCCAGGCCGGCATGATCTTGACCGGGAGCATCGCGTTGCTGGTGAAGAGCAGGGGCAGGTTCAGGAGGTTGATTATCGCCATCTGGGTCTGCCAGTCGCTCGACCGGAGGGCGAGCATCACGAAGAGCGAGGAGAGGCCGAAGGTCATCAAGAAGAGCATCACGAACGTGCCGGCGATGGCGAAGACGCTGAAGTTGGCCGTGTCCATCCCCAGGGCTACGGCGATGGCGAGGACTATCGCCGCCTGTATCAGGGAACGGACCACGCTCTGGAGGACCTTGCCGGTCACGATGGCGCCCCTCCCCACCGGAGTGCTCATCGCCTTGTTCATGAAGCCGAACCTCCTGTCCCACACCACCGACATCCCTGCGAAAGCGGCCGTGAAGAGGATGATGAAAGCGAGCATCCCCGCCGCCAGGTAGGAGAAGTAGCTCGTGGTCCCGAAGGTGCCGAGGTCGACGGCCGCGATCTCGGCCTGTGTCACACCTGGCTGGCTCGTGAAGAGGGCCGCGATGTTGAACGCCTTGCCGAAGAGGCCCAGCCAGACTATCGGCTGGACGAGCGAGATGATCAGCTGTATCGGGTTCTTGTACCACTTGATCAGGTCCCTGTTGGTCAGGGCCCACAGCCCGTGGAGCGGGCTCTTGTTCAGGTTGGGGGCCGCCCTGAAGGCCTTCTCACGCGCCCTCTCTTGCTGAGCCATCTGCTCCTGCGTCGTGACCGCGGACCTGGTGAGGTCTTCCGCCGTGGTTCCTACCTCCTCGCCCTCATCATCGTGATCCTCTGCTTGAACGCGTCCATCTTGTTGGACTCCTCTTCCCTTATGCTGCGCCCGGTGAGCTCCAGGTAGGCTTCGTCCAGGCTCGGCTTGGTGAGTGAGATCTTGGTGACGTGGAGGCCCTTTGACCTCACCAGGTCTATGATCTGTATCGAGGACTCCTCGCCGACCTCGGACTTTATCCTGTATTCGTTGCCGTTCTTCTTCACGTCTTTCACGAGCGGGATCTTCGCGATGTCGGCCGATATGTCAGGCTCGGCTTCAGCCACCCCTACCGCGATGATGTCTCCGCCCACGGTCGCCTTCAGTTCGTCCGGTGTCCCTATCTTGATTATGTGGCCGTGGTCGATTATCGCTATCCTGTCGCAGAGGGAGTCAGCCTCCTCGAGGTAGTGGGTCGTAAGAAAGAGCGTCATGCGGTACTCCTCCTTCAGCATCCTGATGTACCTCCAGACCGCCGACCTCGTCTGGACGTCGAGGCCGAGCGTCGGCTCGTCGAGGAAGAGCAGCTTCGGATAGTTGATCAGGCCGCTGGCGAGCTCGAGCCTCCTCCTCATGCCTCCGGAGTATGTGCCGACCTTCCTGTTGGCCGCCTCCTGAAGCTCGACGAGCTCGAGCAGTTCCATGGCGTGGGGCCTCGAGTCGTTCCTCGGGAGGCCGTAGAGGTCTGCGCAGAGCAGTATGTTCTGGAGCCCGGTGATGTCTTCGTCGGCTGTGTACTCCTGGGGGACGACCCCGACGCTCCTTCTCACCTCGTTGGGCTGCTTGCGGATGTCGTAGCCGTTGATCACGGCCTTGCCCCCCGAAGCGCGCAGCAGGGTGGTGAGCATGTTGATGGTCGTCGTCTTCCCAGCCCCGTTGGGACCGAGGAAGCCGAAGATCTCCCCCTCCCTGATCTGAAAGGTCACGCCGTCGACCGCCTTCAGTGTGCCGAAGGTCTTCGAGAGGCTCTCGACGTCGACCACGACCCCGCCGCTGTCTACCATTGCCCTAAGCTCCTGCGACCCGCGCGAGCCTCGCTGATAGGTCTTTCAACTTCGGAGCGCTCGCCGCCACCTTCGCCTTGTCGGACGCCGAGATGTCTTCGAGGTATGAAATGTAGCTCCCCACCTGGGTCACTATCTCGTCCACCGACCTGGGCTCCTGCTTCATGTGGTGGGGCCAGTCTATCTCCTCCTTCCCCTGCGGCGTGAGGTCGTACTTCCCTTCCTGGTTCTTCTTGACCAGGCCCTCTCCGGTCATGGTCTCGAGCATCGGGTAGACGGAGCCCGCGGAAGGCCTCCACCACCCCCTGCTCATCGACTCCATCGAGTCCATTATCTCGGCGCCGTTCTTGGGGCCCGCCTGGAGTATGTAGAGGATCCAGGTCCTGAGGCCGCGGTGAGAGCGCTTGGACCAGTCGAGCCACATGCTATATCGATTCTCCGATATCGGAACTCCGATATCGCCTGTATTTAAGACGCGCGCTCGCGTTCCGGCCTTGCCCTGTCGAAGCGCGCAGGGCTCGTCAGCTCCAGTATCCTGTTGCTGAGTTTCCTCATGCCTTCGCCCTTCGTGGCGGAGATCCTGATGGTCGAGAAGTCGCGGAAGAGAGAGTCCATGGTAGGCCCGTCGGGCACGGGCTCGCGCAGGAGGTCGACCTTGTTGAGCACCAGGAGTATCCTGTGCGGGTCGACCTTAAGGTCGCCCAGGATCTCGCGGCAGCTCGCCAGCTTGATCTCTATGCTCTCCAAGCTCTCGCTGGCGTCGACCAGGAGCAGGACGAGGTCGGCGCGCCTGAGCTCGTCCAGCGTCGACATGAAGGACTCCACGAGATAGGTGGGGAGCCTGGAGATGAAGCCTACAGTGTCGGAGAGCATGACCGCCCTCCTCGAGTCGCGGAAGCGCACCATCCTCGTGGTGGTCGTCAGGGTGGTGAAGAGCTTGGGAGACTCCTCCTTCGACTCGGACGCCAGCCTGTTGAAGAGGGTGGTCTTCCCGCTGCTGGTGTAGCCGGCAAGGGAGACGAAGGGGACGTCGAGCTTCCGCCTCTCGGAGGTCTGGATCTCCCTCCTCGTCTTGGCCTTCTCGAGCTTCTCCTTGACGAAGGCCATCCGCTTCCTGAGGGCCCTGAACTGCACGTCAACGGCGAACTCTCCCATCCCGGAGAAGCCCGCCTGCTCTCCCTTCACGGAATGGCGCACGACGTCCCTGGCGCGGGGGAGCTCGTACCGCAGCTCGGCGAGCTGCACCTGGAGCTTGGCCTCAGCCGTGGAGGCCCTCTGCGCGAATATGTTGAGTATGAGCCTCTCTCTGTCGATGACTTCCGCATGTGTCATGCTCGAGAGCTTGTTGGCCTGGGACGACGTGATGCTCGCGTCGATGATTATCCTCTTGGAGCCGTTGGAAGAGACCATCTCCCTGAGCTCTTCGGCCTTGCCCTCGCCGACGCCGTACTCCGACTTCACGACCTTCCTCTGGGTCACGACAGCTTCGACGCTGTATCCCGCGGCCTTCGCCAGTCCGACTATCTCGTTCTTGTCGAACTCGTCAGGGTATGTTAC
>JASHUU010000029.1 GCA_030039795.1 Nitrososphaerales archaeon
GCGAACAAGATGGCCGACCTGACCCCCGAGGAGAAGAGGAAGGCGATAGAGAGCCTCGTGGGCATCTCGAAGTTCGACGAGAGGAAGGCGGAGGCCCAGAGGCAGCTCAGCCAGGCCGACCAGAGGCTCGAGGTCGCGATGGCGAGGATAGGGGAGATGAGAGGCATGCTGGAGTCCTTGGACGCGCAGAGGAACGACCTGGTTAGGATCAACATACTGGAAGGCCAGATCAACTGGCTCAGCGCCGTGAGGACGTCGCGGAGAATCGGAGAGTTCAGGGGAAGGCTCGCGTCGCTCCGCTCGCAGGAAGGAGAGCTCAACGCCCGGCTGGGCGAGCTGGGGACCAGGGTGGCGGAGCTCGAAGGGAGGGTCGCGCAGGTGGAGACCGAGAAGAACAAGTTCATCGTCGAAGTAATTCAGGGCGGCGGAGGTAGCTACATGGAACTCCAGTTCCAGCTCATGGCCGCGAAGAACGAGCTCGATACGCTAAGAGGACAGATGAGCGAGGCGGAGGCTGTCGTGACGGAGCTCGAGGGAGAGACCGTGCCCCAGCTCAGGCAGACGGTGTCGACCAAGCAGAAGGAGGTCAACGCTGCCAACTCGGCGGTCAGGCAGCTCTCGGGCGACATCGCCAAGCTCGAGGAGAAGCACTCAGAGCTGGCTGCGAGGCTGAAGGAGTTCTTCAAGGCGGGGCAGGAGCTCAGGTCGACGATAGAGAGGGAGGGAAAGAGGAACGCCAGGGTCCAGGTGAAGCTCTCGGAGCTCGCCCAGAAGCAGTCTCAGGTCGAGCTTGCGATCAACGCGGCAGACGCGAGCCTCAGCGTGGAGAGGAAGAGGCTCGAGGAGCTGAAGCTCAGGGTGGACGGGTACGGCGACGTCCTCGAGAAGCTGGAGACGAGCACCAAGCAGCTCTTCGAGCTGTACGACGGGTCGACGAAGGAGCTGAACCAGCTGGACGAGAACCTCACCGGGGTGGAGAAGAGGAGGGCGCAGCTGGTCGAGTCCATCGAGGGCGCGGGGAAGGTGCTCGAGAAGGCAGCGGCCGAGGTGTCGCGAGAGGAGGCGTTCAGGCACATCTCAGTCAGCCTCGCGGGCGAGAGGAGCGGGCAGCTCAAGCTCCAAGAGTTCTGCGAGAACGGCGGGGTGCCGGGCTACGTCGGGCGCCTGGGCCAGCTCGTGAAGTACCCGCCTGCGTACTCGAAGGCAGTCAACGCGGTGATGGGCAAGTGGATGGCGGCCTTCGTGGTGCAGGACCTGAAGTCGATGACGCAGCTCATAAAGGCGGCGAAGTCGCTGA
Organism: Nitrososphaerales archaeon; assembly: GCA_030039795.1. Lineage (GTDB taxonomy): Archaea > Thermoproteota > Nitrososphaeria > Nitrososphaerales > Gagatemarchaeaceae > UBA183. The sequence continues at coordinate 1,298 of JASHUU010000029.1, forward strand.
GAGTGACCTCCTTCTCGGTGATCCCGCTGAGCGAGGTCGAGTCGTGCAAGGCGGTCGGCGTGGGAAGGTCGCCCGGCGTGATGGGCCCGCTCTCCGACCTGCTGAAGTGCGAGCGGGAGTTCCAGGGACTGGTCAATTTCCTGGCGGGCGACTCGGTGATAGTCGACACGGAGGCCACGGGCTACATGCTCGCGTCAGAGGGGGTCAGGGCCCTGACGGTCAGCGGGGAGACGTTCGAGCCGGGCGGACGCGCCTTCACCTTCGGGTACCAGGAGATACTGGTGAACCTCGTCGAGGGCTTGGAGAACATCGAGGGGATGGGCGAGGTGGAAGACGCCGTCGGCGCCCTGAAGTCCGCGATAGGGAGGCGCCGGTCGGAGCTCGACACCCTCGAGGGCCAGTCGCGTTCGATCACGAAGGAGCGCGTCAAGAGGATAGTCTCTGCGACGAGCCTGAAAGCCGAGGCCACGACGATAACGAAGATCTCGAACAGGTACAGGTCGATATTCAGGAGCATGACGGCCGAGTACCAGAAGCAGGCCGCCACGGTCGCGAGGCTCGAGGCGAAGCTCGCGACGGCCTCGGAGAAGAAGGCATCGATCTTCAGAGGCGTGACCTCGCTGAACCAGGTCCTAGCCGACAGCCAGGCACTGGGACTCGAAGCCATGCTCTCAGAGCTGGAGGCCGAGAAACAGTCGGTCTCCGCAGAGATAGACACGATAAGGAACAGGATTTCGGAGCTGGACCTCTCGCTCGCCAGGGAGAGGGCCAACCTGGAGAACGTGCTGCTCAGGGCGCTGGAGGAGAACGAGCTCGACCTCTCCAACGCCACGGAGGACCTCCAGTCCAACAAGCAGTTCGTCAGGGAGACTCCGCGCAGGCTGAGGGAGCTCGAGGAGCAGAACCGGGACCTGGAGGAGCAGATTTCGCGTCTCAAGGAGTCTTCGAAGAAGAGCCAGCCGGTCCTCGACGAGTTCGACGGGAGGGCGAGGAGGCTCAAGGAGGAGCGCGACGGGGTGCAGAGGTCGGTGGCCGGCGCTCAGAGGGACCTCTTCGCGGTCACGAGCCAGGAGTCGGCGGCCCAGGAGAAGCTGGAGGAGGCGATGGGGAGCCTCAGGATGCTGGGGTACTCCGAGGAGCCGGAAGTCTTCGAGGAGAGCGAGAAGCTCCTCGCCGAGGTCCAGGAGGAGTACCAGTCTCTGGTGACCTCGGTGAACAGGAGCGCGGACAGGCAGTACTCGGACATGTACGCGAGCTACAAGGGCCTCTCGATGAGGCACAACGAGCTGGAGGGGGAAAGGAACGCCATAGTGGCCTTCATCTCCCGCGTGGAGTCCGAGAAGAAGGACGTCTTCATGTCCGCGTTCGACAAGGTCGCGGCGGAGTTCTCCGGCGTCTTCGGGACGCTCACCGACGGACGCGCGGTCCTCGAGCTGGAGAGCCAGGAGGACGTCTTCTCAGGGGGCGTGATACTCAGGGCGGACTTCGGCAACGGCCTCCGCGAGTCGTCGCAGCACAGCGGAGGGCAGAAGGCGGTCACGGGCGTGGCCATGATACTGGCGATGCAGGCCGTGCAGGCCCACCCCTTCTACCTCTTCGACGAGATCGACGCCGCGCTGGACGCGGTCAACTCCAACAGCCTGGCGCGCTTCCTGAAGCAGAGGTCCTCCAGGTCTCAGGTGGTCGCGATAACGCTCAGGGACATATTCGTCTCCGAGAGCGACGTCACCTACGGGGTCTACTCAGCGGGCGGGGTGTCGAGGGTGGTCCACTACAAGCCGGCCGAGGTGCAGCGCCGTGCCTGACTCCTCGATCCTCGCGAAGCCGCCCCTCAACGTCCTGATCGACCCGTCGCTGGCCAACAGGAAGAGCCCCTGGGAGATCAACCTCTCGGAGCTGCTCGACCTCTTCCTCAGGGCCATCTCGCAGTCAGAGGGCATCGACCTCAGGGCGGCGGGGACCGCCGTGTTGTCCTCCGCTGCGATCTATAGGATGAAGGTCGAGAGCCTCTTCCTCTTCGAAAGGCTCAGGGCCCAGCGGAGGCTGATCGACGCCTCGGAGCCTCCCCAGCTGATAATCATGCCCTTCAGGTACGAGGTCTACTCCACCAACGTCGACGAGCTCTTCGAAGAGCTGGGGCGCATCCTGCAGGACGCCGTCCTCGACGACAAGGA
>JASHUU010000030.1 GCA_030039795.1 Nitrososphaerales archaeon
GGCGCTCTAGTGAAGAGAGCGGCGAGCGGAAGTCTAGGCTAGCCTCCTGCTCCGACCACACGGCTGGCAGGAAGTGAACGCGCGTGGATTCCGGGTCATGTCACTCTTTACAGGCAGTCAAGCGTCCGGCGTCACGAAGGTTTTAATAGCCCATATCGGATACCTGATATCGTCTACGCGATAAAGTGGGATAAGAGTGACAGAAGACCAAGAGAACAGGAAGAACTGGGAGAAGCACGAACGGCTGCGTGCGAAGCTTGAGCGTCTACATAGAGTCCATCTCGGGCAGCGCGGCTTCCTCAGGCCGCAGATAATCCAGCTTTTCGAGCAAGGCCCCATGAATGGCGTGGACATCATGAACAGGTTGCAGGAGATGAGCCACGGGTGGTATAGGCCGAGTCCCGGTTCGATATACCCGCTTCTCGAGCAGCTTGAGAGGGAGGGCCTGATCGCGAAGAACAAGGATGGCAAGTTCGAGCTTACCTCGGCGTATGGCGAGCAGGTGGGCGTTGGCGGCGACCTGGCGAGCGCGATGTCCACCATGGAGAGCAACGCGTCCTATCTGGAGGACATTCTAAGGTCGGACCGAGGACGCCTCTCGAAGTCCAAGGAGAGGGTAGGAAAGCTGGCGAGCAGGCTGGAGGCCCTCAGGGCCGCACTCCAAGAGGAGAGCGCGAAGTGACCACACGGCAGACGACGGTGGACAGGGAGCACGCGACAGCCATCGCCGTCGAGGCGCGGGGGCTCGTGAAGACCTTCGGCGACAACCGCGCCGTTGACGGCGTAGACCTCACGATACCAAGCGGTTGCGTATACGCGCTACTCGGGCCGAATGGAGCCGGCAAGACTACCATCATCAATATGCTCACGACGTTGCTGAAGCCCGACGGAGGCGACGCCAAGGTATTCGGCCATGACGTGGTCCGCGAGACGCAGGTCGTCCGTCAGCTCATCAGCGTCACAGGTCAAAGCGCGGCCGTGGACGAGAGGCTGTCAGCCACCGAGAACCTTACAATATTCGGACTCCTCCTGGGCCTGAGCAGGTCGGAGGCGGGAAAGAGGGCAGGAGAGCTCCTCCAGGAGTTCGGCCTCCAGGATGCTGCAAAGAGGACTTTGGAGAAGTTCTCGGGTGGAATGCGTCGCCGCCTCGACCTCGCCTCGAGCCTCATAGTTCAGGCACCCCTCATCTTCCTCGACGAGCCGACGACAGGCCTCGACCCCCGCACGAGGGTACAGATGTGGGAGTCGATCAGGCGGCTGGTGTCCTCGGGTTCGACGATTCTCCTGACGACCCAGTACCTAGACGAAGCCGACCAGCTGGCAGACAGGGTGGCCGTGATTGACCACGGTCGGGTGGTCGCCGAGGGGACGCCCCGAGAGCTCAAAGCGGCTGTCGGAAAGGCTACGCTGAACCTGAGGCTCGCAAACGAAGAGGACGCGGCGGGGGCCATGGCGGCAGTCCAGGAAGTCCTAGGCGTGAAGGCATCCACGCCTGAAGCGATGCTGGTGACCGCGCCGATGGCGGACCCGGACCGGGTGACAGACCTGCTGGTGGCGCTTCGAAGCGAGAGAATCCGTCTGGCCGCGGTGAGCGTTCAGGACCCAACGCTCGACGAGGTCTTCATGGCGCTGACAGGGGACGAGAGCAAGGGAGGGAAGCCACAGTGAGCGGGCAGATAGTCCCGGGCGGGAGTCGGAAGCTCAAGAACCGCGTCTCTCCACAGGCGGTGATAGGCAACTCGTTGACAATGGCTTACCGCACCCTGCTCCTGATCCGCCGGACGCCGCAACAGCTCTTCGACGTCACGATCCAGCCCATACTCTTCACGCTGATGTTCACGTTCCTCTTTGGCGGCGCGATCTCAGGGAGCGTCTCTGGCTATCTCCCCATAATCATCCCGGGCATCCTTGCCCAGACGGCCATCACAGCCTCGATGGCGACCGGCGTGCAGCTTCGCGAGGACATGGACAAGGGGGTCTTCTACCGGTTCAAGTCCATGCCCATCGCGCGCATAGCTCCGCTCGCCGGGCCTCTGCTCGCGGACATCGTCCGATACAGCATCGCCACGGCCCTGACCTTCACGATGGGATACCTTCTAGGGTTCCACTGGGTCAGCCCCGGAGCGGCGCTGCTTGCCGGCTTCCTGGCTGTCTTCGCGGCCTGGTGCCTCGGTTGGGTCTTCGCGCTGCTCGGGGTCCTGGCCAAGACGGCGCAGACCGTCCAGGGAATCTCTGCAGCGATAATCTTCCCGCTCGGGTTCCTCTCCGGCGCCTTCGTGCCGACCGAGACCCTGCCCCGATGGCTCCAAGACTTTGTCAACGTCAACCCGTTGACCTACGTCGTGAGCGCAGTGCGCCAGCTGCTCGACCAGGGCACAATAGGGACCGACTTTTGGCTCTCGCTCATAGGCTCGACTGTGCTTGTCCTAGTCTTCGCCCCGGTGACGCTGAAGATGTACATGCGGAAGGCGTAGGTCTGAAGCCTGCCCAGTCGGGCAAGGCACGCAAGACGGCCGGGTTGTAGCCGGAGAAGGCGATGTCAAGGGAAGGTCTACGGTTCAGAGGCTTGCGGCGACGGGTGAGTCGGAGTGAGGGAGGCATGGCGTCGGGCAAAGGGTGCGTCGTGTCGTCTTGTAGATGGTGTCCCCCATCACGCTTCCCGAGGCTTCGCTCCGTCGCGAGAGTCGGCCACGCCGAGTCTCTTCCCCGGTCCAAGCTTGATTGGGCTAGCGCGCTCGGACTGTAGAGCGTACTCCTTGATCGCCTCCAGACTCGACCTCATGAAGGGGGCGTACGTTCGGTCGAGGAAGGCCTTCGTAAACAGAAGACGCCCGAACGGTCCGAGCATGCCCGGGAAGCGGTTGCCCCGCAGTTTGAAGGAATAGCGCCAGCGCAGAGTAGTCTGGCCGCTGTCGGCTGGCAGGTACCAGAACTCTCCCTTCCCATACTCGATGGGGCGGGCTGCCGGGAGGGTGTAGCCCCAGACCTTGTACGAGAAGTACTCGTCAGATTTGTTCTCGATCACCTCTTCGACGGCGGTGCTGCCGTCCGCGAGCGTCACTCTCCTGCGTGCACCCTTGTTAGGGAACGCTATGTCGTTGAGCGGCGTGGTGCTGACAACCGCGGGGATGCGGTCGGTCCCTCGCAGGACGCCCTCGAGCGGGGCGCCGTTCAGCCGCGCGTACACTTCCTCCGGCGGGAGCGGTATGACGAGCTGTTCTTCATGGGACGCGAGTCTGTCGGCAGGCGACAGTTGGACCCGTCCCTCGCCCTCACCGGTCATCTACGGTGGCTAAGGTAGCCAAAGGGCAGATATGTGTTCGCGCATTCGTCCAGACAGGTTTGCGCGGCCGGCAGGCTGTGGACAGCTTGTCCGCGCCTGAGTAGGGCCTTCGCTCCCTGCAGGTGCAGGTAGGACCTGACTCTTGGTAGGAGTGCTTTAATATCAGGAGAGAACAGAGATTCCTATGCCTAAGGAGGTAGTTGTTACAAGGCGCGGCCAGACGACGATTCCAACTGAAGTGAGAAGGGAATTGGGAATCGAGATAGGGTCCAAACTCAGAGTCGAGGTGGAGGACCACAGAGTGATCCTGACGAAGGTCCCGTCAGTGTTCGACTTGGCGGGCACATCCAAGCTAAGCATGGAAGACGCATCCAAACAGCTCGACAGGATGCGAGAAGAAGACTGATGCTGTTCGAGACGCGCTATTTCTGGGCCGTCTTCACGTCTCGAAGTGATGAGACGACGAAGAAGTTGAAAGGCATTCTCGACAGGGCGAGGACGCCCTACGCATCTTCAATCACGGTCTATGAGATCTACAAGCAGACCCTGGCAAGCGAGGACAAATCTGTGGCGAAGCTGCGCGTGGGAACCATCAACCGAGATTTCGAGATAGTAGACGTAGACTCTCAGATTGCCGAGGAAGGCGCAGAAATGAGCCACCGATTGAGGATTCCGATGGCTGATGCCCTGATTATGGCTACTGCGAAGCGGCTCGACCTTCCTTGCGTAACCGATGATCCTCACTTTACTGAGGTGAGAAGGGTTTGGGTCTGAGGCGTCATGAACAGGAGGGAGCGCAATTGCGGATAGCCCAACCTTCGGAGTGTCTGAAGGCTCGACGGGCTGAGGAGTTCGACCAGTCGTGTGTGCAAGCCTTTGCTGACTTCGGGTGGTGGTGCTACCCCCCGGCGGACCGGGCAGTAGACTCTGAGGACGCTGCGGCACTCCGCTCCGAGTTTCGAGGGTGCGCAATCTCTACCAACTCGAAAGGTTGCCTTCCTCTTGTAGCCGGGAGCCCAGTAATCCCTCCTATCAGACTCTCGGCTGCCACTCCCTTCCTCCCCAGCGCCTTGGCGAGCATCAGTGAGGTGTTCCCTGCCATGCACACGACAAGAACGGGTGTTCCCTTCTCGGGGAGAAGTTCCTCGAACTCGGCCGACGGGTCTTTTCCGCTAAGGACTGCCTGCACGTCCTCGACGTCCGCTACCTTGACCTGCGA
>JASHUU010000031.1 GCA_030039795.1 Nitrososphaerales archaeon
GACATGTCGGCGACGTAGACGGTCGTTTTCACCACGTCCTTCAGCCCGAGCCCCGCCGCGCCCAGCACGGCCTCAAGGTTTCGGAGCGCCCTGGAGGTCTGCGCCACGGCCCCTTCCTCGAGCTTGCCCGTCGACGGGTCCAGGCCGATCTGGCCGGCGCAGTACACCGCCCCGGCGTCTATCGCCTGCGAATAGGGTCCGATGGGGGCCGGCGCGCCCTCGGTCCTGACCTCTCTCTTCACGTCGCACGCCGGGGGCGGCGGGCTTAAAGCGCTTCGGGAAGTCAGCGCAGGAGGGCCGTCAGCCCCTCGTAGATCTCCTCTTCCTCGTCGTACTCCAGCGTCTCCTTTCCCTCCATGTGCCTCAGCATAGTCGAGAGGACCCCGCCCTTCCTCGCGACGACCACGATCCTTCTCCCCGCCTTGTAGGCGGCCATTATCTCCATCCCCACGCCTATGCTCGGCGCGCTGACGTCCGCGACGAGGACGTCGCAGCTCTCGGCTCCCTTCATGTCTCTCTCAAAGACGTCCACGGGCGACGAGCCGGCCTCGGCGGGGGCCTCCAGGACCCAGGGCGAGGTGACGACGTGCCCGCCCGCCCTGATGGCCCTTGCCATGAGCTCCGCCCTGGCCCTCGACCGGTTGGCCACCAGCGGCACCGCGAGGTACACCTTCAACGCAACGCGCGAGGGCGGCGGCCCTTATCAGACTTGTCTGCAGGCCATGGCAAGGAGCAGGTGCGCCGCTCGGCGTGCCGTCCCCTCGCGTCAGCTCTCGCCGGCTACCTGGCTATTCTCTGAGGCAGCATGGGACTAGGGTCGACCATCGCCCTGTGGGTGCACTTCGATGGGATGTGAGCGTAGCAGTATGTGCGACCGCAGATGTGGCAGGTGTAGTAGAACCCTACACCCAGCTTTCTGCCGCAGAGACCGCAGGTAGGCGCGGGCTTCTGTGACTGGCTCGCTTCCATCTCGCTGTTCACCTGCGTCATTGCACCCTCGCCCTCCTAATACGGCTTCTTACAATACTTCCATGAGATGTGTAGAGAGGTGGGTGAAACGATTACACTCGGCGGCGCGGCATGTACATCGATGTATGTAGTTGTCATTTCACCATTTCCCGTATGCGAAGTGAGCTTGAGTGGAGGCATAGGAAAGACGGCCGGAAGGTGGACCCGAAAGAACTCACAGCCTCACTGCGGGACTACGGCTCGAACCAGTGGCCGCTTAATACCGGGAAGCGCCTGTAGAGCAGTTGTCGCGCCTGCTCGGGATCCTGGGGGCGGGCACGAAGGAGGAAGTCGCCAGTCCTCCTGCAGCCAGGGCGAGGGCGCCGCCGCCCGAGCCAGAGACGATAGCGGGCGTGCTCGACACGTACAGGGTGCCGTCGGGCGGGAAGCCTGACTCGTCCGCCGAGGTCTTCGTGACCGACGAGGACGGGGCTGGAAGGTACATCGTCAGGCTCCCAGAGCTGGAGGAGGCGGAGGCGGAGGCCCTCTCCCTGCTGACCAAGAACCTGCTCGACTCGATCCCGGTCGAGGTGACCGGGAGGCCGGAGAAGGTCATAAGCGACCACGTCAGGGCGATATCCGAAGAGGCCGGTATCGGCGAAGTGGTGAAGGCGTCCGAGGAGAAGCTCATGTTCTTCCTGCTGAGGGACTTCCTCGGCTTCTGGGAGATAGACACCCTCATGGGCGACGACAAGATCGAAGAGGTCTCGCTCACGAGGTTCGACAAGCCTGCGCGGATCCTCCACAGGGACTTCACCGAGTACTCCTTCATGGAGTCGAACGTGGTCTACCCGAGCGAGGAGCGGCTGCAGTCATTCATTCGCAGGCTGGCGCAGTTCGGCGGGACGACGGTGTCGCTGGCCCAGCCCTCGCTGGAGGTGACGCTGCACGGCCCATCGGACAGGAGGGTCACGGCCACGCTGGGCGACGAGATCTCGAGGCCGGGCTCGACCTACTCCATCAGGAAGCAGAAGGAGAGGCCACTCACGCTGGCCCAGCTGGCCTCGCCGGAGCACCCGAAGTGGCGCCCGCCGGAGGCGGCCCTCCCAGGAGAGAACCCTCCCTACGAGGAGACGAGCAGCCACAAGACTCTGTCCGCGCTCATGGCCGCCTACTTCTGGCTGCTTCTCGAGAGGACGACGAACGTCCTGATAGCCGGAGACACCAACTCCGGGAAGACGACGCTGATGAACTCGATCCTCGCACTTGCGAACCCGAAGGCCAAGATAGCCACCGCGGAGGACGTCCTGGAGATCAACCTCCCCGACCACCTGCACTGGCAGAGGATGAAGACGCGCTCGCATCGGGCTCTCTCGCCCTCGGCTCAGAGGTACGAATACGGCCTCCCGGAGCTCCTCAAGCTGGCCCTGAGGTTCTCCCCCACCATCCTCAGCCTGGGGGAGATGCGCGGCGAGGAGTCGGAGACCCTCGCGGCTGCCATCACGCTCGGCTTCTCCACGATGACGACCATACACGCCGAGAACGCGGAGCGCTGCGTCCAGCGGCTCACCACCCCGCCGATGAGGTTCGCCGAGGGGCACGTGAGGGACATCACGGCAATCGCCACGACCAGGAAGATAGTCCTCAGCGACGGGCGGGTCGCGAGGAGGGTCGTGAGCGTCGACGAGATAAAGCCCGTGGGGGCGGATGCGCACGAGATAGTAAACGTCTTCGCCTACGACCCGAGGACCGACTCCTTCGGGCCGACCACCCCGGCCGAGGTGGTCGACAGGAGCTTCAGGCTGGGCGAGATCGCCCAGAGCTTCGGGTGGACGCCCGCCAAGGTCCAGGACAGCCTGACCGCCAGGGCCGCCCACCTCGCGAAGGCGTCGGAGGGCGACTCCTCGCCGGAGTCGATCTCCGCGATGGTCAGAGACTTTGCGAGGCGGGAGCTGCAGGCCATGGCGGTGGGGCCTTGAAGCCAGCCCCAGGCCGGGCGGCCTGGCTCGCGTCCAGAAGCGGGCTGCTGAGGAGGGCGTCGGAGAGGAAGGCCGCGGGGATGCCTATGCTCCTGGCCAGGGCAGGGGTCGTAGGGAACCCCTCGAGGATCGCGACGCGGGCGGTCGCGCAGGCCTTCGTGGTGGCGCTGGTGGCCCTGCCGGCGGCCGTCGGCCTCGCGCTCTTCGTGTCGGGCCCGCTCCTCCTGCTCGGGCTGGCCCCCCTCCCCGTCTATTTCTGGCCCGACCTGCGGCTCAGGGACGCGGCTTCCCAGCGCCGTGAAGGCGTGGAGAAGGAGCTCCCGCTGTTCTCCGTCCTCGTGAACATCCTGGGAGGCGCGGGCGTCCCGCTATACCCCGTCCTCGAGTCCGTGACAGGGACGGGGATCTTCGAGTCGATAGAGAGGGAGGCGCTCGCGGTCCGCAGGGACGTGAAGATACTGGGGATGAACCCGAACGACGCGCTCGAGAGGCTCGCCTCCAGGCACCCGTCCAGGAAGTTCTCGGAGTTCATCAACGGCTATACGAGCAAGGTGAGGAGCGGCGGAGACGTCCCCGCGTACCTGTCGTCGGAGAGCGGGTCGTTCCTCAGAGAGGTGGAGGAGACGTGGAGGAGGTACACCGAGAAGGTCGGGATAGTAGGGACCATAATGATAACGCTGTTCGGGGTCATACCGCTCCTTCTGCTGGTCGTGGGCGCCTTCTCGCTGGGATACTCCTCGCTGGGGCTGCTCGTCTACGTCGGGCTGGGCATCCCTCTCTTCACGGTCATGACCATAGCCCTGGCCGGGAGGATGCAGCCGGCGGGGGAGGGCCCGCTCAGCGGGAAGGCGCTCCCTTCGCTCGCGCTCTCGGTCCCGGCCGCGCTGGTGGGAGTGGAGACCGGGGAGGCGTGGGCCGGCGCGGCCGCTGCGATGCTCGTCTTCTTCGTCGCCTACGGGGTGTCGGTGAGGGCGCGGCTCGCCTCGATGAGGGAGGTGGAGGAGGCGCTCCCGGCGTTCACCAAGGACATGATGGAGTACAAGAGGCAGGACTACGACCTGGGGAAGGCGCTCCTCAACGCCTCGGCCAGCAACAGGTACGGGCCGGCGCTCGACGCCGTCCTGGCGCGCATCGCAGCGGGGGTGCGGGCAGGCGTCCCGCTCGACGAGCTCAAGCCCGTCACGGACAGCAGGCTGACGAGGATGGTCTTCTTCCTGATAGGGCAGATGAGCCGCTCCGGGGGCGGCTCGGTGGAGACCATGTTCCAGATCTCGTCCTACGCGGGGAGGGCGGTAGAGATGAAGAGGGCGGCCAGGGCGGAGATGAGGCCTTACGTGGTCCTGTCGTACGCGTCCCCGCTCATGCTCGCGTTCGCGGTCGCGTTTGTGGGAGGAATCCTGCGGGCCTTCGCGAGGTCCGCCTCTTCGGGCCTGACGACGCTGCACATAGGCGGCCTCCAGGCAGGCGCCGCCTCTCCCCTGCTCGGGCAGGCCTCCTCGCTCCTCATCGTGGTCACGGCGGGGGCGCTCGGCCTCGTGGGCACGAAGATGACAGACTTCACAGTGAAGAACACCCTGAAGCCGAGCCTCAACGTGGCCGTGGCGGTCGCGGCGATAGAGGTCCTCGCCCTCCTCAACCTGGGCATCGCGCTCTAGCCCGAGGTGGGCGTTAAATCGGCGGCGCCGCTATGGGGCAGATGAAGATATCGAAGAACCGCAGAGCCATCTCCCAAAGCATGGACCTATTCATCATCATCGCGGCTGTCCTCGCTGCAGGCGGCGTAGTCGTGACTGCGATAAGCAGCCTGATCGGCGCGGCGGCCTCCCAGTCCAACGTCACCCTGACGGGGATATCCATAGCCAGCGCAGGCAACTCGCTGTCGTTCACCCTCAAGAACACGGGCACGTCGGCGCTGACCGTCGGGAGCTCCGACACTGTCACGATCTCTGGGATCTCGGTCACTGTCGCAGCCTCGGCGACGTGCAGCCCGCCGGCTTCCTTCGCGGGCCAGACGGCGGTCACGTGGACCGAAGCCACGAACCTGGGCGCGTGCACGGCGAGCGGGACCACGGCGGGGACCGTGACGAGCCTCAAGTTCTCAGGACCGTCGTCCAGCCCTCCGTCGCTCCTGCCAGGCCAGGTCCTGTCGTTCACCGCGGACCCGGTGCTCAGCTCCAGCGTCTTCACCTCCGGAAGCTCCTACACGGTGTCCATAACGGGGCCTTCCATCTCCTTCTCAGAGAACGTAGTCTCGCAGTGAAGAGGGGTCGCGACACGGGCCCCTCTCCCGGTTTTTTGCCTCAGAGGAGGCGTGGGGTGAGCGAGCTCTACGCTTCGCTCCTGATGGTGGGCGTGACCCTCTCGCTGGGCGGGGTGGTGACGGCCGCGGCGGTCGGCCAGTTCGGCCTCGCGTCCTCGTCCGCGTCTGCCTCGGGCGGCCTCGAGCAGTCCTCGTCTGGGAGGCTCGTCTCGCTGGTCTACGCCAGCGTGGCTCCGGGGAGCGGCGGGTGCGCCGCGACCTACGACGGGGCGGTAGAGGGCGACTCGCTGACATTCGTCCTCTTCGACTACGGCTCGTCCGCCTTCGCTCCGACGGCTCTCGTGGACAACTCGACCGTCTTCGCCTCCGCCTATCCGGTCACCCCCGCGGGAGGGATGGCCGCCTACACGGTCACGCTGCCGTCGTGCGCGCACGCCTCTGGCCAGTACCTGGCGGTCGCCGACAACGCAGGAGACGAGTTTGAGTTCGGGACATAGGGGCGTGGCCGTCTTCCTGGAGGTCTTCATCCTCATCGGCGTCGCCCTGCTCGGGTCCGCGCTCGTGTACGCCGCGGTGTCGAAGTACGCCTCGGCCACCGAGGGGGCCGGCGTCTCGGTCTCAGACCTGACGGTGAGCCAGGGCTCGGGCGTGGCCTTCGAGAGGCTCGTGGTGTCGAACACCGGGACCGCGCCGGCCCCAGAGATGCTCGTCGAGACGTCGGGCCTGGCCCAGGGAGTGGGGCTCTGTTACTCCGTCTCCACGGCCGGCGCCCTGGAGCTCCTGGCTTCGACGTGCCCCTCCTTCGCCGCCATGCCTGCCACGGTCACGGTCCCTGTGCCGCTCTCTCCGGGCCAGAGCGTAGTGGTGGAGTTCACCATCGAAGGCGAGGCCTTCAGGGTCGGGAGCCAGTGCCAGGTGGTGGTGTCCACGGCCAACGGGGCGCAGGCGTCCCTCATCGCGGAGGTGCTGCCTGCCTGAGGGCCCCGGGCCGGAGGTCTCGGGGGGTGGCCAGCGTCGTGGGGACGCTCTTCATGGTCATGGTCTTCATGGCGGCCATAGGGGCCCAGGTCTACCTCTCTGGGGTGGAGGCCCAGTCATTCCAGGCGTCGCAGCAGGCGCAGGAGACGCTGGCGAAGCACTCGGCGGAGTCGCTCACCTACGCGGACTCCCCGTCCGGCCTCGAGGTCACGGACACCGGCCCCGACTCGGTGGAGGTCGTGGCCATGGTGCTGAAGTTCGGGAACGGCACGGTCTACGACCTGGGCCCGGGGTCGTCGCCTGCCTTCGCGCCCGCCACCATCCCCTCGAGCGGGGCCGCCCAGGTGGGGCCGCTGGTGCCTGCAGGGGACTGTTCCCCGGAAGCCAGCTGCGCCTCGGAGTTCGACTCGATAGTGGAAGGGTCGGCGGGCTCGGGCGACGCCGTGGGGCTGGTGACGTCTCTGGGCAACACCTTCTGGTTCGTCCCAGGCGCCGACGGGTCAGGGCAGGGCTCGGCCGAGGCATACTGGACGACGTCCTCGGAGTCGACGACCTCGTCCTCCTTCGTCCCGGTCCCGGGCCTCTCCTTCGACGGGGCCTCGGGAGGGTTCTACGTAGTCCAAGTGGACGTCCCCTTCTGGGCAGAGACGAGCGTCGGGACTGCGATAGCCTTCGCCATCTCCGTCCCCCACGGAGACTCGTTCGTCTTCTGCGGAGGGCTATACTGGTCAGACCCCGGTCAGTCGACGACCGACTTCGCGCCGGGGAACGAGTGCACGGACACGACAGGGACGTCGCTCGGCACCACCTCCGACACCCAGTGGTCGTGCACTTCGTCTAGCGACGCCTGCGAGTTCGTCGGCACGGCCTACGTCTCGTTCAGCGGGGGCGCGGGCGCGTTCCAGTTCGAGTACAGGGGCTCGGCCTCGAACGCGGCCGAGGTCTCCCAGGACGCGGCCATCTTCGTCACTCCCGCGTCGTGACCGCGAGAGGCTCCTCGAAGAAGCGCCTGGTCGCCCCGCTCTCGGGCGAGTCGAAGGGGTCCACGCTTACGAGGACCGGGAGGTCGCGCACCGCGTGGCCGAGGACGAGGCACATCCTCGGTGGAAGGGTGCGGACTATCGCCCTGACGGTGTCCGCGTCCACCATCGAGGCCTGCGAGACAAGGGAGAGGTCGGCGTCGTTGCTGAAGCTGTAGAGGAAGATGTTGTCCACCTGCCTGTAGATCCTCTGGTCTATCGCGTCGGGCTGGTTCGTCACGAAGACGGTGAAGACGCCGAAGTGGCGCATGCGCGTGATGAGGTCCTCCCAGTAGGTGTCCCTGAGGTAGAGGTGTGCTTCCTCGGCGAAGAGGAAGAGAGGGGGGACCCTCCTGCGCTCCAGGAGCTCGACGACCTTCGAGAGGATCAGCTCCACGACCATCCGCCTGTTGAGCGGGGAGACCCCCGAGAGGGAGACTATCAGCGACCTGCCGGCGGGCCCCTCCCTGAAGAACTCGCCCAGGTCCACCTGCTGGCCGGGAGAGTCGGTGAAGAGGCCCGAGGCCGCTATCGTGTGGTACCTGGCGAAGAGCGCGTCCCTCACGAACTCGTTGCACCTCCACTGGTGTATCGCCGACTCCAGCCCGGCCAGGGAGAGCTCGCCCCTCTCCTCGAGCTGCTGCCATATCTTGACGAACTCCCTGAGCGACGTGCCCGGCATGTCGAGCGAGTGGGTCAGGAGGTTGGTGATCGACCTGAGCCCGACGGTCGACAGAGAGAACCTGAGCTCGCGCCCCGGCCTCATCTGCGAGATCCTCCCCGCGACCTCCGTCTTCGAGCCGTCCGCGCGCACGCCCACGGAGCCGTATTCGTCGTTCAGGTCGAAGACGATGGAGTAGGCCTTCTGCTCAAGGAGCCCCCGCAGCAGGATCTTGGCCAGGTGGGACTTCCCGGACTCCTTCCTGCCCGTTATCACGGTTATCCTGCCGTCCAGGGACTCGGCCGCTATCGAGAAGACCGACTCCGAGTCCACGGTGCCTATCCTGATCCTCCTGGAGCCTGAGGGCGCGGCCGCGCGGCCGAGGTCGTCGACCATCAGCCTGCTCACCTTCGCGCTTGTCCTCGAGGGCATCCAGTCCGACCGGGGTGAGAGGCGCCCGCCCGATATCGTGCCCCTCGCCTTGCAGAGGAGGACCCTCATGTCCCTGATGATCGTCGATATCGTGGTGAGTTCGGTCGGGTCTGAAGTGACCCCCTCCACGGACGCGGAGAGCACCTCCTCCCTGGCTATCTCCTCGTCGATCCCCTCGATGTCGAGGTACCGCTCGTCGTAGACCTGGAGGACCAGGTCTCTCCGCGGCTCGGACGCCACGAGGTAGTCTCCCAGCTTGACCGATTCCCTGGGAGAGGCGACGACGAGGATGTCGCCCCCCTCCTTCTTCAGTATCTTCGCGCCTATGCGCCCCCCTTGAAGCTGCCCAGCGCTATCGCCCGCAAGGGGAAGGTCGGGAGCTGGCGGAGCCTGAAGCGCCTCGCTACCATGGCCCTCAGCGCCTGGCAGTCGGCCCTGGAGAAGACCGAGAGGTGGTGGGCCACCTTCAGGGAGTCAGGATAGCCCGAGGAGAAGGCGTCGTTCCAGAGGAGCCTTCCCAGGACCACCTCGGCAGCCTCTTCGCCCGGCGAGACGTCGAGGCGGAAGACCAGCCCGTCCGCGGAGAACTTCGCGAGGAAGGTCCGCACGGCCCCGTCCTCGACCGGGTAGAACGACGGCTTCGCGCACCTCGACAGCACGCAGACCGCGTCCTCCGAGAATATCAGGCTGCTTGACTTTGAGAACCCGACCAGCCGGCTCCTCCCAGACGGGAGCCTCGCGGAGAGAAGGCTCGCGGGGTGCTTGAGCGAGCCGTCGGCCATGACGACCATCTCGCCCTCGGCCTTCATCAGCGCCTCGACGACGCGGGCCTCTATCGTGTTTCTCACCACCCTCTCGGCCACCGCGTGGTCCGAGAGCGCCAGTGCCAGCTCCTCGCGCGAGAGCGAAGCGCCGAGGCCCGAGGCGCCCGCCTCGGAGACGTACACCAGGACCGGCCCGAGCCTGAAGAAGCGCCTCAGAGATCCCTCGGAGGAGACGCCCACGGCAGCCCTCGAAGCGTAGAGGGCCCCGCGGGAGGTCTCGCCGAGCAACACGCACGTCGAGTCGACTGACGCCACCGGTCGCCCTTCCTTGACGGGAATTATGCACCCAGGGACAAGGTCGGCGGCAGACTCCTCGAAGTACGGGTAGAGCTCCCTCCCGTACCTGCTGAAGACGAAGCGCCGGCCGCAGAGGTCCCTCTCCGCGTCCCGGGAGAGGTCCTCTAGGTCGTGCTCGAACTCCTTAGCGAGGGAATCCAGAGCCGCCGCCTCGTCAAGCCCCGGAAGGCTTAAAAC
The DNA here is from genome assembly GCA_030039795.1 of Nitrososphaerales archaeon. GTDB lineage: Archaea > Thermoproteota > Nitrososphaeria > Nitrososphaerales > Gagatemarchaeaceae > UBA183. Next base: position 9,576 of record JASHUU010000031.1, read on the forward strand.
GCTGTTGTGCATGTTGGCCACCAATAGTATGCCGGCGTGGGTTTAAAAGGGTTGCGCATGTTGGCCAACAACAATAGGACGGGCGCGCCGGAATGAGCGGGGAGAGCCCCCCGGCCGACGTCACAGTCAGGCTGAAGAGAGGCGCCTGGGAGGTGGAGATAACGGCCAGGGAGGACAGGGTCCAACAGGCGGTCGAGAGCGTCCTGGCGGGGATGGCGTCCAAGGAGCCTGCCCTGGTGGAGCCGCAGGAGTCGCAGGCAGACCAGAGGAGGTTCGAGACGTGCAGGGGCCTGCTTACCACGATGTGGAGGGAAGGGTGGTTCTCGGAGCCAAAGGCGCTCTCCGAGGTGCACGAGGAGATGAGCAGGAGAGGGTACCACTACGACAGGACGGCGGTCGCGCACACCCTGGTCGACCTGGTGAGGGAGGGCACGCTCTTCAGGGACGGGAGCATGAGGAGCTACAGGTACGTCCAGAAGTT
>JASHUU010000032.1 GCA_030039795.1 Nitrososphaerales archaeon
CCGTAGTAGAGGTACCTCCCGACGTACATCGTCGGGGAGCCTATCACGCCGGCCGAGACCATCTGCGCGGAGACCTCCCCCGCCATCGAGTCGATGACCCTGCTCACGGGGCCTCTTGAGATGAAGCTCTGGACGGGAGACTGCCCGGCTGCGGCCGAGGAAGACGGCTGGGCCTGTGCCTGCGCCGCTGCCGGTGAGGGCGCGGCTCTGCCTATCCGCGGAAGGTGGCTCAGGACGTAGCGCGCGCCGGTGGTCGCTATCGACATGAAGAGCCCGACCGACGCGCCGAACATCAGTATGGCTATCAGGGCCGCGCTGGAGCCCACTGAAAGCGTGGGGAAGATGACCTGGCCGGCGCCGCCCACGGCGTCCTTTAGCGACGGGACCAGCCCGGACCCCACGACCACGCTGAGGACGTAGAGCGCCAGCCCGACGAAGAGCGCTATGACCGGGGCGACCGACCTTCCCTGAGGCTCCGTGCTAATCCGCCTCTTTCTTGCTCGAGCCCTGCCGTCCCTTGTAGTACGCGAACACCCTGGCCGCCACGTCCCTATAGCCGAAGGTCCTGTCGGCGAGCAGGCCCTCCAGGAGGGCCTTCCTCCCCTTCAGCTCGTCGAGGAGCTCGGCCTTGGTCCAGCCCCTCTGCTGCCTGACCTCCTCCAGTCTGTAGCTCGAAGAGACCAGCTCCTCGGGCGAGGTCGGGTAGATGGTGTCGTCAGAGGCCTTCCACTGGAAGACCCTCTTCAGCTTGTAGGGGGACTCGGGGGTCCCCTCCGGGATGAGCTCCGTGACCTCGGCCGCGCGCCTGACCTGGGTGCCCTGCTTTGTGGTCACCCGCGTCATCTTCATGAAGGTCCAGACGAGCATGATGAAGCTCTGGCCCACGCTGAGAGGCGGGGACATCAGCCTCACGAGGGCAGACTCCGGCGAGTCCGCGTGGAAGGTGGTGAGGGCGCCGTGACCCACGGCCGCGGCCTGGACAAGCGACTGGACCTCCTCGCCCCTGACCTCGCCCAGCGAGAGGTAGTCCGGCCTGTACCTCAGTGAGAGCTTGACCAGGTCGAACAGGCCTATGTCCCTCCCGGAGATTGAGTAAGCCGACCTGGTGATGAATCTCACCCAGTTGGGGTGGACCAGCCTGAGCTCCGGCGTGTCCTCGACCGTGAGTATCTTGGCGTCCTGCCTGAGCATGCTGAGAAGGACGTTCATCAGGGTGGTCTTCCCTGCAGACACAGGCCCGATGATGATAGAGAACGCCCTGTGCTCCTGCAGCAGCCAGTAGTAGGCGACTAGCAGCGACGAGAGCGTCCCGCTCGCCATCAGGTTCGTCACTGTGAGCGGCTCCTCGGGGAACTTCCTGATGTCGAACGTCGACCCAGGGAGCGATATCTCCTTCGAGTAGGTCACAGCGCCTCTGTGGCCTTCCGGGAGGAGGAAGTCGGTGAACGGGTAGGCAACAGTGACCGACTTGCCCGCCCTCTGGGCGAATTTCTGGACCATCTCCCGGACCTTCTCCTCGGTGTCGAGCTGCACGTTGGTCTCGAGGTGGAGGTACTCGGTGTAGTCCCTGTGCACGACGGTCAGGGGGACGTTGAACCCGCCGCACTCGACCTCCTCTACCCGCGCGTCCTTCATGGGGGTGTCGAGGACGCCGTACCCTGTGACGTCCCGCTTGATGAAGTAACGGAGAGCGTCCATGTTCCGCTGGACCGCGTCCACCACGTTCAGCTCGCTGGCGGTCGTCTTCATCGTCTCCTCCAGATACTTCATCGGGTCCATGGCCTCCGCGGTCGGCTTCACAGAGTAGTAGAGCGACGCCATCAGATACCGGTAGAGCACCTTGAGCTCTTCGCTCACGGGGGGCTCGTTGACGCAGTAGAGGCCGTTCCCGCCCTTCTCGGCGACGATCACCTCCGCGCCCTGGACGGCGTACTTCTCCTTGAACTCGGCGTCTTCCGGTGGGGTGGCGCTGACGGTAACGAGGTTGAACCTGTCTAGGACGTTCTGGGGGATGCGCCTGTCGAACGCGAGGGGCTTGTTACTGATACCAAATCACCAAAGGTTCGTTCTTTGACTCGGCTGCGGGGATATATGCATGACGGCAAAGGGAACCGTCTACTTGACGGTTGGTAAGGGGTAGTTCTCCGGCTGTCCAAACTCGGTTGGTGGGCTTACTTGTTCTCTTCTCTGAACGCCTTCAGACGGCTCGTAAACTCCTGAGTGAAGCCATCAAGGAAGGATTCGTCCTTGGACATCTCTAATGCGATTAGAAGCGCTTCGTTAACTGCGATGTCGTTGGTGATCTTCTTCCCTCCCGCGACGCCTCTTAGAAAGTCCTTGAACTCTTCGAGGTTCTCATTTGTTGTGTCGTCCAAGTCTACGACGTGCATCTCTAAGACTTGGAGAGTCTGTCTATTAAATCACCTCAGGTCTTCCCTGTCTCCCATATGGTCAATCTTCACGTCAGGAGGCGTCCATCTGCACTTCGCACACGAGATTCTGACCGTTCTTTCGTCGACATCATTGGCCCTGAACTCGGTCGAGCCGCACTTTGGACAGTTTGGCATCATCCGCGCCATAACGCATCAACGGCCCTATTCGCTTATCTTGTCAAGAAGCCAGTCCTTGTGGTAGAACGAGCTTTTGCGAATCCGTGTTCTGATGTCCTCTACTCGACTCTCTGCCAACAACCCCTCCTTCACCATCAGTCGAAGAACCCCGATTGAACCAGTGCACGCTACTCCCATCGTTTCACACACGCTACGGCCGAAGGCCTCGTCGATAACACATCGGGAATGTGGTGTTGACTTAACGTACGACATTACCCATATCGCACCGTCTCTGGAATCGAAGTTGAAGTAGGGAAGAAGCTCCTCCTTGAGGGAGACTGGAACTAAGCGAAAGACCTTCTCGATATTCCCTTTGTCACTTTCGCCAACCTCGCCATTCAGGAACTCTTCACGCACTCTCTGGGGAATAAGGAGTTCATAACGCGAAGTGAGAGCAAGCAGCTCCTGCGCAAGGCCCCACTTCTCCATTAGGTATATGACAGCAGAGGTATCGAATACCAGCTTCAATTCGCTATGAATATTGGTGAAGGAACTCCGATTCGGAGATTCCAAGCCACTTCGAAGCGGTCACAGAATTGACTCTCCCCTTTGCATACAGCGCTGATGTCAGCTCTGAGCGCCGCTTGTGCAGACGTTCCCATTCGGTTGAGTTGGTTCGCGTTTCGGGCAGCAGACTATACATGAAGAACAGCAGCTCATCGCCAGGAAGGTCATTCAGTTGCTTCTTGGCGAACTGAAGCTTGTTCATATCAGCTTGCCCTACGCCGACCCGAAGTTGCTTGGACGCCTCTTCCCCTTCCTTCGATAGGCCGAGCTTATTGCCTGTCTCCTCCTGCACCAGTCCCGCGTCCTCAAGTACTTCCATGTTCTCAGCGAGTTCGAAAGAGACAGCGCCGAGTTTGAAGTTGGAAAACTCGATGTCGTCTCTTTGGGCCAAGTACTCGTAGTATCGGATTACTTTCTGTAGGTGGAGCCCGTCCATTTCCCTTTGACCCTTGGAGTCTGGAAGCGAAAGTGTTAGCAAGGATAGCTTTCTCGGAGGAGCATCAAGACCGTAGTCCGAAATTAGGGACATGTTTTTATCACAAACCTTGAAACAACTCCAATCTTTGGATATAAAGATTCGCGAGGTTGACAGAGATGAGAGCCTAGCGGTTCTCCAAAAGAGTGTTTCAATTCCCAGCTCGTTCTCCTTCTCCACTCCGTCCAAGGCCACCAAGAGTGCTCTCTCGGCGGACGGGTTCATCAAGGAGAACTCACTGGTTAACGAGATTGTCCGAAGAGTAGACGAGACAACCCTCAACTCTCTTGAGACCGGCTCCGCCCCCAGAATGGCGAAGGAGATACAATCCCTGTTTCAGCCAGGCAAGATGAACCTGACCATCTTCAACATGACGATGGACGAGTTCCCTCAAAGGCATCTCATGCGAACCTTCGCTCAACATCTCTACGCGAGTTCAGACAAGGTAATTCTCTTGCCTGCGGTAAAGTCCAGTCTCTTCAAGGAGGTGCGACCGGATAGGAAGACGCCCATCTGGTCAGAAAAGAAGATTGCGGCCTACATAGCAATGATGGCCAAGCTCATCGATGACATTCGAGATGTGGGAAACAACAAGGTGTTCATGGGGGTAGTTCCCCTCTTGCCAATCAAGTATGCTCGGCTCATCATTGCATTGTACCTCCAAAGAGGGGTCAGATGTTTCGCCATTGATGCCAATACCAGCGATGTGATAATGCACGAGGTGGACTTGAGAGCCATTCTCTCGGAAATCAATCAAGGAATTCCATTGTCAGAAGCATTCATCTATGCCAACAATCTTGGCTTTCCGAGATACGAGAAGAACGAGGCAAGGGCGGACGACTTCCTGAGTTTGTTTGCCTATGTTGACGTGATCGGCAGTACGTTCAAGCAACGGGCCATCAAGAAGAAAACTCTCAGCGGAGCCTTTCTACCCAGAGTAAAGCTCTTCTCCGAAGATAACTACTCCTACCAACTGGTAGAACACCTGCCTATCAGAAGGGAGAAGGTCGAGGTCAGGAACCAGGTTACTCAACTAATGGAATCTCACTATGTTCGCGACCTAATAGGAGAGGAGGACCTGGCTCGATATGTTGGAAAGAAGAAAGCGGTGGACAAGACCATGTTGGATAAGCTCGGCTCCATCGCCAGCGACCTTCGCGTCAAATAGCCGCTTTTCGAAGCTCCACTTTCTTTCCCTTTCTGCCTCGGGCTGCTCGACAGCCTGGAGATAATGCAGGAACGGGCCAGCATCAGGCGCCGTTCTAAAACAAGCTCGTGAACCACTGCATCGACCACGCCATCCTAGACGCTGTGGGCCGATGGAAGGTGACGACGGTCCGGCAAGTCAGAGGGGTGGTCGACTATCCGGACTACAGGCTGAGGAGCAGAGTCCAGAAGTTGGTCGAGGAAGGGAAACTGGCCAAGGGGCCGGAAGGGCTCTCAGCCCTGTCGCTCCGTGGGCACCCGCTAGGGTTGCCTGAGGCTTGCTCTGACAAAAAGACGACCCCGTAAAGCAATAAATACCCTCCAGCTGACAGTTGGCAATAAGTTGCAGATTCCTGCCCGCCGTGGAATTTCGCCGCTCATCGCGACGATAATCCTGATTGCAATCACGGTGATTGGAGGAGCTTTGGTTTACACGATATTTCTCAGCACAGCCTCGAGCTCCACGGGAGGCATAAGTGTACAGATTTCGGGTGTCACGCTATCTGCCTCAAGCGGCCTTACAATGAACGTCAAGAACTCCGGAAGCAACGCGATAACCGACAATAGTACCATCACGATTACGGGGTCGTTGGAAGGAAGTTGTGGCGTTAGCGAGTCGTCGACTGACGCATGCGGGGGAGTGACTGGTACATTCTCGACGATAGCTCCGGGCGGCACTCAGACAGTCGTCATCCCCTCCGGGGCAGACATTAGTGGCGACTTCGGGGTCACAATCACGCCGGGAACGACCTACACCATAACCTTGGTAGCCGCGGACACTGCAGGCAGCACGGCATCATTCACATACTCGGTCACAGCGACTAGCTGAAGTTAACAGGCTCCTAGCAAGAACCAAAACCTGAAGCTGTATTAGAGACTGCGACCTGTCTCATCCAGTCCAATAAGTTGAATCCAAGCAGGCGGGCTGTGCCCCTACTCATCCTTCTCCTCGTGTTTGTCGCTCACTCCCCTACTGGCACATCGGCGACCGGCGGGACCGCTCCAGCGGCGCAAAGCGCCTCTCCAAGACAGCCCGACTCCAGCCCACTCGGGTACGACTGCGGCCCCAACCCAGCGTCGAACGGCACGCAGGTAGTCGCAGCATCGCAGGGGGGTACGGCCGTCCGGGTGACGGTCGGGAGCCCTTCGTGGTTCGGGGTATGTGAGTATGCACAGGGCGCTGGGGACTCCATCGGCATCAGCTTTGTTGGCTACGAGACGTTCCCAGTCACGATTCAAGCGGCGCCTGGGACCGACGTGACACTGCAGACCGGCGGAGTCCTCGCATCGCCCCAGCTGGCCGCGGAAGGAAACGGAACGGTCTGGACAAGCTTCAACCCTCCCAGCGTGACCACGGGCCCGTCCGGCACGGCCACGAGCACTCTGACCCTGGTCGGCGCGGTCATGCCCTTCACATCGGTCTCGAACGACAGCAGCGACACCCTACCGATAATAGCACAAGCCCCTGGCGCCGTCTCGGTGGCGAACCTCACCATCGTCCCAACGGACTCGGTCGAAGCAGTCATGCATGCGCCAGGGCCGTTCCCCCTTCCTGCCTCCGAGTCGGCCTCTGGGTCAAGCAATGTGGACCTGTTCCCCTTCGGCGTAGTGTACTCCCCTGGACCCGGCGCCGCACCGCAGCCCCTCAACGTGAGCGTCGACGTCCTAGGCTCGTGGAGCAACGGCGCGGTGGCGCCGCTTCCTCAGTCGATCAGCGTCGTCGTGGGCCAGACCGACCTGAGCGTTCCACCCGACGAGCTGATCTTCCTTGCGATAGACATCAACACCACGGCCGCCAACGACACCCAGACGGCGTACAACCTGACGCTCGCGCTCCGGGAGACGGTCGACGGACAGAGCTACATCAAGACTCTCGCACTTTCAATCTACAGCGGATCTGCGATATGCGTTGGCTGCCCTCCATTCCTCGCGTCGCAGCCCGCCGGGGCGGAGCAGTCGGCTGAAGGAGACCTACCTCTCGCGGTAGCCGTCGCAGTCGTCGTCTCCGTCTACCTAGTGGCCTTCGCATCGCTCAGGAAGCGGCAAACCGGCAGTACTGAAGGCCCAGGGGAAGGCGAC
>JASHUU010000033.1 GCA_030039795.1 Nitrososphaerales archaeon
CTTCAGCCGCCTACTTCGTCACGATCGTGAGGACGTCCTCGTCCATCAGGCGGTGGCCCATCCCGACCCGCTGGCCCCCGAACTTGACGCTGGTCCCCCAGACCTGGGCGTACCTGAAGCCTTCTCTCATCCCTCTGTGGATCTTGTCGCACACCTCGGAGACGGTGGCGCCCCCCTTCACCATCAGCGGCTCGTCGAAGTCCGCCTCGCCCGTGCGCCTGCGGAGGTACACCCTGAGGAACCCCAGCCTGTCGTAGATCTCCGAACGGAGCGCCTCGAGGTTGATGTCCGACTCCGCGGAGATAGGTATGAACCTGTAAGCGAGCTTCTTCGCCACCTCGCTGGTGAAGCCTGCGTTCACCAGGTCGATCTTGTTCATCACGGTGAGGGAGGGGGCATAGGACCTGTTCCCTGAGAGGGCGTCTATGAGCTGCTCCTCGTCGATGTCCTCCCTGACCACCACCCGGGCGCTGTTCACGTCGTAGACCCTGAGCACGTCCTTGACCAGGGCCTCCGACATCTTCGTGAGCTTCACCTGGAGCGCCACGCTTATCCCGCCCGTGCTGGTCTTCTCTATCGCGACGTTAGGGGGCCTCCCGTCCACCCTGACGCCCGTCGTCCTGAGCTCCTTCTCCAGGAGCCCGCGCGCCTCGGGCTGGAAGACGTCGACCACGAAGAGGACGAGGTCTGCGCTCCTCGCGACAGCCAGGACACGCTTCCCCAGGCCCTTGCCCGAAGACGCGCCCTCGATTATCCCAGGGAGGTCTAGAACCTGGATCCGGGCCCCCTTGTACTCCATGACCCCGGGCACCACCTCCAGCGTCGTGAACTGATATGATGCCACCTTGGACTTCGCGTTTGTCAGGCGGTTTAGGAGGGTCGACTTGCCTACGCTCGGCAGACCGATGAGCACGACGGTCGCGTCGCCCGACTTCTTGACGTCGTACCCCTTCCCCCCGCCCGCCCTGCGCGTGCGCTGCTCCTCGAGCTCGTCCTTGAGCCTAGAGAGCTTCGCCCTGAGGAGGCCGACGTGGTGCTCGGTCTTCTTGTTGACCTGCGTCCTGTGGAGGTCGTCCTCTATCTGCTTGATCTTTTCAGGAAGGCCCATCCCGGCACCCGCCGACCCGGTTCCGGGGCGGACCGGCTTTTAACTTAGGCCCAGCTCCTGGGACGACGCGCCCGCGGCTACCCCTAATAACGGCCGGCGGGCGGCGCGGGAGCAGATGAAGGCTGTCGTCCTAGGGAGGGCGCCCGGCAGGCCGGGCGCGGAGGTCGTCGACCTGCCCGTCCCTGACGCCGGCCCCGGGGAGCTGCTCGTGAGGATGTCCGCGTGCGGCCTGTGCGGTACAGACATCGAGAAGCTGAAGGGAGAATACACGGCGAGCGCGCCGTCCCTGGGCCACGAGGCCGTAGGGGTGGTCGCGAAGACGGGGAGAAGCGTGGCCGGCTTCCGCGAGGGGGACAGGGTCTTCCCTCACCACCACGTGGCGTGCGGCGAGTGCTACTTCTGCAGGCGCAGGAGCGAGACGATGTGCGCGGAGTACAGGAAGAGCAACATCAAGCCGGGCGGATTCTCAGAGTTCTTCGTCGTCCCGGCGTGGAACGTCGCCCGGGGCGGCGTGCTCAAGATCCCGCCCGACATGGACCTCGAGCTCGCTTCCCTGATCGAGCCTGTGGCATGCTGCGTCAGGGCGCTAGACGCCTGTTCGGTAGCTGGGGGAGACTCGGTGCTCGTGGCCGGGGCGGGGCCGGTGGGGCTGTCACACGCAATCCTCCTCCGCTCTCTTGGCGCCGAGGTGATCGTCAGCGACGTCTCAAAACCCAGGCTGGAGTTCGCGAGGTCGATCGGGGCGGGCGCCGTCCTAGACGCCTCGGACCCGGGCGTCGTACTCAAAGCCCGGGAGCTGGCGAGCGGAAGGGGCGTCGACGTGGCGATAGTCGCCTCGGGGAGCCCCAAGGCCTTGACCCAGGCGCTGGGAGCCGTCCGCAAGGGGGGGAAGCTCTGTCTGTTCGGCATCCCTCCCAAAGGCTCGATGCTGGAGTACGACCTGAGCGACGTATACAACGCCGACATCTCCATAGTGCCGAGCTACGGGGCCACCGAGAAGGAGACTCCCAAGGCCGTACAGGCGCTCGCCGCGAGGAAGTCGGAGTTCCGCTCGCTCATCACGCACAGGTTCAGGATAGCCGAGTTCGGCGCGGCCGTGAGCGCGGCCTCCAGCGGAGAAGCGATGAAGGTCCTGATAACAGCGTAGGCGTCACCCCACGCTTTAAAGCGAGGCGCCAGGTCGGCGGGCCGAGAGGCGCGGGCGCTTTTGGACTGGGGCGTGAGCAACAGGGTCTCGAGGATAATGCGAGGGGGCCGGACGGTCATGCTCGCGGTCGACCACGGTTACTTCCAAGGGCCGACGACCGGCCTGGAGAACCCGAGGAAGACGATAACGCCACTCCTTCCATACGCGGACTCGCTGATGCTGACCCGGGGGGTCCTCAGGACATCGGTCGACCCGGAGCACCCGGTCCCGGTCGTCCTCAGGGCCTCGGGAGGCACGAGCATACTCAAGGAGCTGTCGGACGAGGGCGTGACGACTTCCATGGATGAGGCGGTCAGGCTGAACGCTTCGGCCGTCGCGGTCTCAATCTTCGTAGGGGGAGAGAAGGAGAGGCAGACTCTCCTCAACCTCTCCGAGCTCGTCAACGAGGGGGAGAGGCTCGGGATGCCCGTCCTCGCCGTCACGGCGGTGGGGAGGGAGATGGAGCGCGACGCGAGGTATCTGGGGCTCGCCTGCAGGATAGCCGCAGAGCTCGGGGCAAGGATTGTCAAGACATACTATTGCCAGGACTTCGAGAAGGTAGTCGGCGGGTGCCCCGTCCCTGTGATAATAGCTGGCGGCAAGAAGGTGCCGGAGAGGGAGGCTCTCCAGCTGGCCTACAGCGCGGTCTCCAAGGGCGCGGCCGGGGTAGACATGGGCAGGAACATCTTCCAGTCTTCCGACCCCGTGGGGATGATCAGGGCCGTCAGGGCGATAGTGCACGACGGCTCCACGGTGGACGAGGCCGCGAAGTTGCTCGCGGGGCCCAAGGCTGCACGCGCCTGAGCCGCCCTATCTGGGCAGGCCGTCCACGTCCTCGCAGTCCAACAGCGCGCCGCAGTTCGGGCACCTGAACTTGCACGTCTGAACCTCCACCATCTTCTCCCCGCAGGCGTAGCAGAGCTCCGCGGCCAACGGCGCGTCGTCTGCGCGTCTCCACTATTGAACCTGAGGGGGCGAGACGAGGACCGCCGCCCTCGGAAGGGTTTAAGGCCCTTCGAGCGCCCGCGGAGCCGTGCCTCCTTCGGGCGACGAGTCAGAGGACGACGCACCGAAGCTTGTAAGGAGGAGCACGCTGGCTCCTTCCATCAAGCTCTGTCCTAGGTGCCTGGCCCCGCTGTCGGCGAGCAGCAAGCTGGGAGGCTGGCTCATACCCCAGGACTACTACTGCACGAAGTGCGGCTACGCGGGCATGGTCTACGTCGAGAGCGCAGACGGCTCGCCCCCTGAGGGGAAGAAATGAGCGGAGGCGAAGGCGGCCCCGCCCCGCTGAACGCGTTCACGGTGGCCGTGGCCCTCGTGTTCGCCGCGACCCTGATCTTCACCGCGGTCCTGGTCGCGTTCTCCTTCCCCGCCGGCGTCTACACGTTCTTCTTCACGCGCCTGTCCCAGAACTACACGTGGGCCACGCTCGCAAGGCCCTATGTGTGGGTCGGGCCGCTCGCCGTCTGGCTCCCCCCCGTCGCGCTCGGGGCGAGCTTCCTGGCTGCCGTGCTGGCGTACGCGCTTCTCTTCATCTACGCCTTCGTCAGCCAGGTGAAGCCTGCGAAGGCCCTCCTCTCCTCGTTGCGCTCCGGCCTTTCCTCCTTCTTCACGAGCCCGTTCTGGGTCTCCCTCGCGTCGATAGGGTTCCTTGTCTTCACGGCCAGCCTCGTCGACACCCTGGTCTCCGGGACGGTGGCCCCCCAGGACCCCCTGGCGGAGCTCTGGTCGCTCACCTACGCTCCCTTGGTGGAGGAGGTCGGCTTCCGGGTCGTGATGATAGGCGTGGTGGCGGCGATCCTGTCGCTCGACAGGGGCGTCCGCGGCTTCCTGAAGTCGCTGTGGCGGCCCGCCGCGGCCTACGAAGGGAGGGCCAGCCCTGGGACGAAGTACTTCGTCGTCTTCCTGATGGCGATGAGCTCCCTCGTCTTCGGTTACGAGCACGTGCTCGGCGGATGGACCGCTGGAAAGCTGGTGGAGGCGACGTACGGCGGCGTGGTGCTGGCCTATCTCTACGTCAAGTACGGCTTCTACATGTCCGTGCTCGCGCACTGGGGGATAGACTACTTCGCGAGCGTCTACTCCTTCTTCGGGCAGGGCGCGTATGGCATCCCCTGGGACTCCCTGACACGGGTGTACGTCCTCCAGGAGGCTGTGAACCTCGACCTTCTCCTCGTGGTGGGCCTGGCGAGCTTCCTCGTGGTGGCCTACCTGGGCCTCGTCAGGCTGACCTCGTCAGGCGACGGCGGCGCCCGAGAGTCCGATGCCGATAAGACCCCCCTGTCCGACCCCGGGAGCGGCATATGACCGTCCTTGGAGCGTCGGTGCTGAAGGAGATGGTGCAGGAGTACAAGTCGATATACCCGTCGGATGAGAACGCCTTCGACGGCGACGGCTACGTCCTGACCGTCCGCGAGGACAGGACGCTCAACTACCTGGAGCACAGGAACATGGTGTCGCGGGAGATAGTCTTCACTCCACCCTACTGCGTGGCGCACCTCACGTCGAAGAGCAAGTTCGGCAGGCTCGGGCTCTCGTTCCTCAACTCCGTGAAGGTCCACAGCGGCTTCGTGGGGCGCCTGGCCCTCGAACTCGTCAACCTGAGCAACGACCGGGCCCCCATCACGATACGCATGGGAGACCCGCTGATACACATCGAGTTCATCAGGCGCGAAGGAGAGCCGTCACCCTACACGGGCAGATACATGTTCCAGTTCATGACCGAGCAGGAGAGCTCCATGTACGTAGACATCCTGTCCAAGAACTTCCCGTCGCTGTTCCCGAGGACCGTCCTGGAACAGAAGCTGAGCGACAGGCTCCTCAGGGAAGAGTGACCGCGCCGGCCTAGGCCTGGCCCTCGCCGGCGTAACGCTTCCGTATCTCACCCAGGATTTGCCTCCCGACGACCCCGTGGCGTGAGATGAGAGACTGGAGCGCCTGCTGCCCCGCGACGATGCACGTGCACCTCTCGACGGCGACCACGTCGGCGGTCCGCTGCCTCTGGAACCCCAGGGCCACCAGCTCGCCGAAGAACTCGCCGGGCTTCAGCGAAGCGACCGCCTCGCCCCCGCGCCTAGCCTCCGCGGCGCCCTCCAGCATCACGTAGAAGCCGGGGGACCGGTCGCTGTCCTTGATTATCGTCTCGCCGGGAGAGAAGGACACCTCTCTGAACGCCTGCGCGACCGCGTCCAGGTCCTTCCTCTCGAGCCCGGAGAATATCGGGACCTTCTCGATCCGTTCGGCGAGGCTCATCTCGTGGTCTGCCTCAAACGCCCGGGCGTCCCGTAGTTATCCATGCCGAAGCGGAGACCGCAGCGCTATATGCCCAGCGCGGACCTGAGGCCCTTGTACCTGTTGCGGATCGTGACTTCCGTCACCCCTGCCGCCTCAGCGACGTCCTTCTGGGTCTTGTTCTCGCTCTCCAGGGTGCACGCCACGTAGAGCGCGGCGGCGGCGAGCCCCATCGGGTCCTTCCCGGCCGATATCCGCGTCTCCTCCGCCCTCTTCAGTATCTCCAGCGCCCTCCTCTTCGTCTTCTCCGACAGCCCTGCCCTCGAGGCTATCCTCGAGATGCACCTCGTAGGGTCGACGACCGGCATCTTGATGTCCATCTCCTTCAGGAGAAGCCTATAGCACCTAGCGATGTCCTTCTTCTTGACGTTGCTCACGGCCGCGAGGTCCTTCAGCGTCCTCGGCGTCTGCGTGTCTCTGCACGCCGCGTAGAGCGAAGCCGCTATTATCGCGGATATCGACCTCCCGCGGACCAGCCCCCTCTCGAGCGCCTTCCTGTAGATGTAGGCGGCCTTCTCCACCACAGCGTCCGAGACGCTGAGCTTGTCCGACAGCCTGTCGAGCTCGCTGAACGCCTGCCTCAGGTTCCTGTCCACCGGCTCGTGCACCTGGCTGCGCGAGTCCCAGGTCCTGAGCCTCTCTACGGTCGCCTTCATCGAGGCCGAGAGCGACTTGCCCGATGCGTCCTTGTTTATCCCGCCGATCACCGTCGCCAGGCCCATGTCGTGCATGGCTATCGACGTGGGTATGCCTCCCCTGCTCCTGTCGTCCTTCTCCTCCTTGGAGAAGGCCCGCCACTCGGGGCCGACCTCTTCGATCTTCTCCTTGACCACGAACCCGCACGACCCGCAGAACAGCTCGCCGCCGGCCGTGTCGACTATCATCGGGCCCTTGCCGCACTTCGGGCACTTGTCTAGCGCCTTCTGCAGCCGCATCAGCCTGGAGAAATCTTTGTCTGAGAACATAATTCCCACTATCGAAATGCTTACAAAGATGGTCGTCGCGCATCACATATATACGCTTTTCCGTCACGCCGCGCAGATTTCAGCGCAGGTTGCGATTCTGCTATCGCGGCATGCAGGAATGTCTGATATATAGCCCAAGTCCTAAGATTATTATGCGCAGTCCAGACGGGCATGCGTCTACCGCCCTTGACAGCCCGGTGGCTCCCAGCGGCCCAGTCCATCCGACCGATTCTAGACATGTACATGGACGCGTCGGTCGCAGTCGTCGGATGCAGCTCGGGCCAGACGTCAAGGACGTCGTGCGAACTGGACGTCCTGATAGTAGGCGCCGACCCCCGGCCGCCCGTCTCCCTCAAGCTCGGCGGGGCCTTCGTAGATCTCGCGTTCGTCACCGAGAAGGAGGTCCTCAGACCGCCCGACCCCGAGCACGCCGTGGCCCTGGCCTCGGCGAAGCCGGTGCGAGACGCGTCCATGGCGCTCTCGGCGGCGTCGTCCGCGGCCGCCGCACTGCTCTCTGAGTCCTGCGGCAAGAGCGCGACGAAGAGACTCGCCTCCGCGCTGAAGGCGGTGGGCAGAGCCGACGAGGCTCTGCAGAAGGAGGCCACGGCGGAGGCTGACCTCTGGCTCCTCGCGGGCGCGTACGACTTCGCGTACGCCTTCCTCTATTCGAAGGAGGAGATGCCGTCACCAAGCCACATCTTCTCCCAGATGAAGTCTAGGTCGGCGAGCTCGCCAGCCGGCTTCGAGGCATTCTGCGCCGCCGCCGGGCTGGAGAAGACCTCGAGAGCCGCGTGCGCATCCAGGCTCGAGGGAGTCGCCGTGCTCAGCGACCTCCTGGCGCAGGTGGGGTCCTCCTCGCGTAGGCCGGCGCAGCTGTCGAACGAGGGCCTTGCGATAGTAAGGGCGAAGGCGGATGAGCTCGGAGCGAGGATGGAGCACGCCGAGTGCTACTCGTTCCTAGGCCTGGAGCTCGTGGGAGACGTCCTGTCGATCCCGACCTCCGGCCGGAGGGGCAAGAGAAAGGGAGCGGGGCTCGGCCCCGACGTGGGGTCCCTGCTGACGGGCGAAGGGCGCCTCCTCGGAGAGAGCCTGGCCGCAGACGTCGGCCTGACCAGAACGCGCGAGTCGATAAAGTCGGCGGCGGGCGTGCTAGAGGCCCAGATATCCGCGCTCGCCAAAGTGCGCTGAGCAGGCCACATTCATAAGGCGCAGCCGCGACCAATCCCCTGCCATGTCGGTCTCGTCGGTCTCTTGCCAGGCCTGCGGATGCGCGGAGACCACCTGCGAGAGCTGCTCTTCGCCCGACTCCTGCTCCAACTGCGCTCGATGCTGCTGCCCGACCAGCCATGTGGCGTGGAGGGCACGGAGGATCGGCCGAGCCGCCTCCTTGGAGCTCCTCAGCTCGGCGTGGATGGCAGTGGAAGTGGTGGTGGCGGTGGGCCTCGGGCTCGCCGTCTGGAACCCTGCGCTTCTCGCCTTCGGCGGCGACAGCGTGGTCGAGCTGGCGTCTGCGTTCATCGTCTTCGGCCACCTGAAAGGCGACGCCGGGGGCTCGACTGAGAGTGGGCGTCGCACGGCGGCCGCCACGACGCTCCTCCTGTTCGCCTTGGTGCCCGTGATAGGGCTCGGGACCGCGTATTCTTACCTGCTGGGCGTCAGGCCAGGGGACTCCTTGCTGGGCATCGCGGTGGCAGCCGGGGCGGCGTTGATCATGCCGTACCTATGGTTGGAGAAGAGGAAGATAGGGAAGGAGACCGCGTGTCTGCCCCTTTCCGTCGACGCGGTCGAGTCGGCGGCCTGCTTCCTTATGGCCATGGCGCTGCTTGCCGGGCTGCTGGCCGAGTACTTCTTCGGCCTCTGGTGGGCAGACTACGCAGCCACGGCTGTGATCCTCGCCCTCGTGGCCAAGGAGGCCTTGGCCTCGTACCACGAGCTGAGCGCGGATTCCATGGCCGGGGGCGGCCTCCTCGCCGGTGCTGACCACGGAGCTGCCTAGAAGGGCCAAGGACAAACCCTGACGCCATATCGCCGCTCTCCGCGTGCCACGGCACTTCGTTGAAATCTTATTATCGGTTGGCCGATTGCTTAACTCCCTTGCAGCCCTCCAACGCGGACGCGCTAGCCAAGATCGCCGGCAGCGTGGTCGCGAGCCCCGACCCAGGCAGAGAGATGAAGATGTGGCGCGAAAGGCTCGGGATAAGGCAGGTCACGCTCGCAGGCTCTCTGGGCATCTCCCCGTCGGTGCTCAGCGACTACGAGAGCGGAAGGAGGCCGTCTCCGGGGGTCCACTTCGTCAAGAAGTACGTCGAGGCGCTGATCAAGCTCGACGAAGGGAAGGCACGGGTCCTCTCGAAGCTCGTCTCTTCAGACAAGGACGAGGCCGTCCTCTCGATAGGAGAGTTCCACAGGCCGCTGGACGCTTCGAGGATCCTGAAGGCCCTCGACGGGAAGGTCCTCTCGGGAGACGAGCGGAAGGTGAAGCTCTACGGATACACGATCGTCGACAGCATAAAGACGATCTACGCCCTCTCTGGTTACGATTTCTATCGGATATTCGGGGCCACGACCGAGAGGGCCCTCGTCTTCACGAAGGTAGGGATCGGGAGGAGCCCGCTGGTCGCCATCCGCGTGTCCCAGCTAAAGCCGAGGATGGTGGTCATCCACGGGCCTAAGGAGGTGGACCCGCTGGCCTTGGAGCTCGCAAGGAGAGAAGGGATAGTGTTCGCCCTCTCCTCGTCTACCGAGGAGCGGATCATCTCGGCGATGGAAGGTCTCAGGGACGCGCGCCAGGGCTAAGCGTCTGCGGCCATCGAGCCGATCAGCCGGGCGGCGGCCTCTGCCCCATCGCAGCGCGCCGGCTGCCTCCGTCGCCCTGCCTTGTCGCGCATGAGCGCGGCGAGACCCCGAAGGTCTGGCGGACCTCCTTCCGCGGCCGCGTTCCTCTCCTGCTCCGCGTGGTGCCTGATCGGGACGGCTACGATGGGCGTCCCTGCGGCCGCGGCTTCGTCGATCGTGCTCTTCCCGGCCGTAGAGACCACCAGGTCGGCGGCCGCGACAAGGTTCTGGTTCTCCCCGACGACCCCGAGGTCGTAGACCCCTTCGCCTTCGACCCTGCGCCCTCTGTTCCCCGTCACCACAAGGAACCCTCCCGGAACCGAAGCATCCCGGAACGCCGAGAGGACCGGCGAGATGAGGAACGACCCCTGGCCGCTCCCGCTCAGGCTGAGGAGGACGAGCACGCCCTCCCTCGGCAGGCTGAAGGACCGCAGCACCTCGTCCCTCCCCGCGGTGACCGGCCGGACTATCGGCCCCACATACCTCCTGTTGGCTGCGTCCTTCCCTTCCTCTGGTATCACCACGGCCTCCGCCCCGTCCTGGACGCGCACGTACCAGCGGTAGACGCGGCCCTCCACCTTCCTCGCCAGCCACGACCTCGCGAAACCCAGCTCGAGCTCGTCGGAGATGAGGACCCGTCTGACCCCTGCGGCTTCGGCCGCGACCATCCCTGAGAACTCCTCGTCGCAGACGACGAGGCCGGGCTTGAACTCCTCGAGCAGGCGCCTAGTCCGGGGGACGGTCCTCCTGAGCGCGAGCCAGGAGCGGAGGTACCACAGGGACGCGCCTCTCATCACCCCTCCGACGACCGACGGGGTGGCGTCAGACACGACCGCATCCACGTCCAGCCCGCGATCTCGCATGAACTCGGCCGCCCTCCCGCCGGAGAAGACCCTGACATCCACCCCCTTGGCGGCCAGCCTCTTCGCGACCTCCAGCGACCTCGTCGCGTGGCCAAGGCCTATCGGGCTCACGCCGTACAGCACCCTGGGCACCTGCAGCCGGGCGGCCTGGACGTATTTAACGGGGCCCGCGCTCCCGGCGTTACAAGGTTTTTACGGCCACTCTGATACGCGACTGGAAATTTTGCTTCCGTTCTTCGCGGACATCGTCGAGTTCTTCGTGGTCGTCGGCTTCGCCCTCGCCGCGGTCCTGCTGAAGGCGATCGACGGAAGGGGGTTCATCTCCAGCGTGGCGGTCGGCGTCGCGGTGATCTACGGCGGCGGCCCCTCCTGGTTCGTGGTCGTAGCCATCTTCTTCGTGCTGGGAGTCGGCGCGACCCTGTACAGGTACGGGTACAAGAAGCGCCTCGGCGGCGCGCAGGAGAAAGGAGGGGCGCGCAACTGGCCCAACATACTTGCCAACGGGGGGTTCGCTTCCGTGGTCGCGGTCCTGAACCTCGTCAGGCCGTCCCCTTCGATGGCCGCGCTCTTCCTGGGCGCCATATCGACGGCTGCCTCGGACACAGCGGCCACCGAGCTGGGCCTGTTGAGCAGGGGCCCCCCTAGGCTGATTACGAACCCGTCCAAGGTCGTCACGCCTGGGACTTCGGGTGGGGTGTCGGGGCTGGGTTTCGTCGGGGCGGCATTCGCCTCCTCGGTGATAGGAGCGCTGGCGGCCGTCCTGGGGATAGTCTCGAGGTCTGCGCTGGTCGTCGCGCTCTGCGTCGTGGGGGGCCTTTCCGGCACGGTCTTCGACAGCCTCCTCGGCGCGCTCGCGCAGAGGAAAGGGTACTGCACGGTCTGCCTGAGGCCGACCGAGGCGGTCACCCACTGCGGCGAGAAGACCAGGGTCACAGGGGGAGCCTGGTTCATGGAGAACAACGTGGTCAACCTGGTCTCCACCGCCTTCGGAGCGGCGGCTTCCCTGTGCTTCTACCTTGCCTTCATCTGATGCGCGGGAAGGCCGTCAGGGAGGCCATCCTCTCGGGGAGCGACGCGATGTCCACGCGCTCCTGCTTCCGCGTGTCTCTCTCACGGAGCGTCGCCGTCCCGTCCTTCAGCGAGTCGTAGTCGACCGTCACACAGTACGGCACGCCTATCTCGTCGGCCCTCGCGTACCTCCTCCCGATCGACCCTGACTCGTCGTAGGTGGCGTCGACCTTCTCCGCGACTTCGCAGAAGGTCTTGTAGGCGAGCTCCTGCAGGCCGTCCTTGTTCACCAGGGGGAAGACGCCCGCCTTGACGGGCGCGAGATAGGGCTTCAGGCCCAGGTACCTCCTCTCGCCCTCCGACCTCATTGACGCCTCCATCACGGCGTACAGCGTCCTGTCTATCCCGATGGAGAGCTCGAAGACGTGAGGGAGCACCTTGGTCCCTTCGTCGTCGACCTCGAAGCTCGTCCCGCTCGCCTTCGCGTGCGATGACAGGTCGTAGTCCCCCCTGTAGTTGCAGGCGACAAGCTCGAGCCACCCTCCCGAAAGCTTGACCTCGAAGTCGTAACCCGCCTTGGAATAGAACGCCCTGTCCTCGTCAGACAGGATCCTGAACCTGGTGCTCTCCTTGGGGATGCCGGCGGTCACATAGAACCTCTGAAGGCCCGAGAGGTAGTGTCCCACTAGGCCGTTGGGGACCACGCCCTTGGCCACCGCCTCTGACGCGGACATCTCGGCGGCCGCCCCGTCGGGGGAGGCGAACGTCATCCGCTCATCTCCGGCGCCGTCGCGCGCCGGTCC
>JASHUU010000034.1 GCA_030039795.1 Nitrososphaerales archaeon
GCCGACGCGACGAAGAAGCAGATAGCCCAGAGGAGGCGGCTCTTCCTCCAGGTCTGCCTCAGGTGCGGGGCGAGGAACCCTCTCCACGCGGAGCGCTGCAGGAAGTGCAAGTCGTCGGACCTGAGGCTGAAGAACCGATCCGTGGGTCTGAAGAAGTAAGACAAATAGGGGTCTCGCGGTGGCGGGCCCTTGGGGCCCGTGGTCTAGCCTGGTTAGGACGTCAGGGTAATCCCCGCCAAGCTCTCACACGGCGAACTGGGATCTTCATCGAGCTCCCACGCCAGAATCCCCGGTTCAAATCCGGGCGGGCCCATCTTCGCAAACTCGTCCGCCTCTGTTAGCACTCGTCCGGACCGCATCTGGTCCCCAGGCGGCTGACAGAGGGAAGCGGTTCCCCGGCGAGGCCGACAGAACCCGGGCAGCGCGGGAAAGCTTAAGTCGGCAAGACAGCAGCCGGGCACTCGGAAACACCGCAATTGAAGAAGAGGTACCTGCTAGTCATCCCTTTGGTCATCATCATCGCGCTGGCTGGCTTCTTCGTGGTGAACTACAGGTTCCATCTGCTGGGCGGTGCGGGGAACGGGACGGCGGAGTGCACCTCCTACCTCAGAGGGAACTGCTTCTATGACGCGACGTTCGACAGCTCCACGGACACGCTGACCGTGTACGGACTGGGCCAGATCACGGGGTCCACAATGTACAACGTCGGGTTCGCCTACGCGCCCGCGGTCACGCGCGAGAACAGCCAGTACGGCCCCATAGGCTCCACGTTCCAAGCGTCGAGCTCGCTCTCGGACAACGTGCTGAAGTCAGGCCAGACCGTGAAGATCACCTTCGACTCGATAAACGCAACCGCTCCGGCAAACAGCAACGGGCAGGACGGCTATCTCTGGATCTCGTACACCCAGAGCAGCGGCGGGTCGGACTGCGTCGGCCCTATCTCGAGCCTGGCGAACTGCTCCTTCTTCAACCTCGGATACATCGTCCTGAACACGTAGGCGCGGCCATCCAGGCGGCCCGGATGAGGCAGGCCTGGCCTCTCCGGTAGACCGTCACCGAAAGTCTTTTGCTGAGCGCCTTCCAATGCCGCTCTTCCCTTCTCGACCATGCCACTGACATCGAAGCCCCTGAGTCCGGACACCTGGCCCGCCTTCGCCCGCCTCGTGGAGAAGCACAACGGGATCTTCGGAGGGTGCTGGTGCATCTCCTTCCACCTCGAGCCAGGGGAGACAAGGCACGGACCGTCGGCGTACAAGGCGATGAAGAAGGCGCGCGTCTGGGAAGGGCGGGCGCACGCGGCGCTCGTCTTCGACGGCCAGGACGCCGTGGGATGGTGCCAGTTCGGCCCAGTCGCGGAACTCCCTAACATCAGGAGCAAGAAGGCCTACGAGGAGGGGCTGGGCGACCTTCCTGACTGGCGCATCACCTGCTTCTTCGTCGACCGGGAGCGCCGAAGGGAAGGCATCGCGGACCTCGCGCTGCGTGAGGCGCTACGGCAGATCGCCCGGCTCGGAGGGGGGACCATAGAGGCGTACCCTGAGGACTACGCCGGCCAGAAGGTCTCGAGCTCATTCCTGTGCAGCGGGACGGTAGGAATGTTCGAGAAGGCGGGGTTCGACAAGACGCGGAAGATCGCGATGCGCCGTTGGGTGGTCGCCCGGAAGCTTCCCGCCAAGCGGGCAACCAGGGCGGCGCGCTGACGCTCGGGACGACCTCCTGCCATAGGCGTTCTCTGGGCTCTCCTGCACGGGCGGGTGGTCTGGTCGTCCCGGTCCGAGAGTGCGCTGGGGCAGTGCAGGCTCGCCGGGAGCCTCTTTTGCCTCTACTCAGTCTGCGACTTCAGGCGAGAGCCGTCTGAACCTCGCCCTCCTGCCGAACATGTCCCTGACCTGTTCCTCCGTCATCGCGACCACTATCGTCGTCGGCTCGCCTTCCCAGCTGCTGTCGACCTCTAGCAGCCTGACCTGCGGCGTCAGCCTCCGCGCGATCTCGCTGAACTCAGCGAGGCTGACTTCCCCCATGAGGAACGTCACCGGGAAGTCCTCCGAGATGTCCTCGACGCACAGCCGCCTACCCGTCTTCTCGTTCTTGAAGGAGTCCATCTCCATCTCCTCGTCCTTTCCCTGGAACCTCCAGCCCTCGCCAGTAAGAAAGGTGCGCACCCTGGAGTAGGTGGTCGCTATCTTGAACACGTTCTCTACCTCCAAGGTTGGCGCCCGCCTGGCCCTGCGACGGGCGCTCCGCCAGATAAGAGTGCTGGAGGAAGTCTGTCGCTACGCCGCAGGCCTCTGCTGGCCGTCCTTGCCCCAGGCCGTCGCTTCTGACCGGGACAGTCCGAGCTTCGTGCAGATCGCGTCGAAGACTTCGATGTGGGCCTCGAACCAAGGGGTCAGCGTGTAGATGGCCCCGTAGCCTTCGCCTGAAGCCGCCAGCAGAGAGCTGGCGACGAGTATCCGCATGTGGTGCTGGACTGTCTTGTACTGCAGGCCCAGGTCGTTGGCGATCTGGTTGAGGTTCCCCGGCTTCTCCCTCACGTAGACGATTATCCTGACCCTGTTCTCGCCGCCCCGCTTCCCGCCCACGAGGAACCAGAGCGTGCGGCGGAGTTCCGGGTCATCCTGCATCCGGCCCGACGAGAGGCCGACTCTATTTATCGGTTGACGGGCTTTTTCCGGGTCTCCGGCCTCGGAACCTAGAGAGGCCGCTTCGGTCGCCCGCAATGCCGGCGCCCGGCGGGCTAGGGCTCTGGGGCTGCGCCCAATTTGGACAAAGTGTTATAGGCGCGGAGCGAGCCGAATGCTCTCATGGACATGCTTGTGACCATGGCCACGGGCTTCTCGGCCCTCAACGTGGTCGTCCTGGCGGGCCTGTTGGTCCTCTATGGCAAGATGGCCTCCAAGACCCACGCGGGTTACACCTTCGGCCTGATGATCTTCTCGGGGCTGCTCCTGTTCCAGAATTCCACCATGGTCTACATATGCGGCTTCGCGTCCGGAATGTACAACTGGCAGATGGACCCGTTCCTGACCGCGCTCGCGATATCCGAGTTCGCTGGCCTTCTAGTCCTGCTCAAGGTCACCCTCTGAGTCCTGCCTCTCTCGGCCGGTCGCCCGATTTGGGCGAGATTTGGTAGAACATTCTTATGGAAATACGACGTCGTGGCCGGCATGTTGGGATTCGCTCTCGAGGAAACGAGGCTGGGCCGGTCGATGGGGAGGGTCGCGTTCTCCGCCGTCTCCAAGATCATCGGCGAAAGCGGGGCGATGGCGTTGGCGTTCTCCGTGGACTACGAGTTGTTGAGCAGAGATCCCGTCAAGTTCGACGGCATGCTGAGGAGGGTCTTCTCGTCTGGGTCAAGGGTCATAGAGAACACGATAGTCGATGAGCTCTACTCCACTTCAGGCCTCCGACGGAGCGGCCGAGACTCCGACTTCGCTGACGCCGTCCTCAGGTTCGCCCTTCTGGCCAGGGGACGGTGACCGCCTCGGCCGCGGCCCGAGGAGCGCCAGGCGCCTACCTCGCCTTCCGCCTTACCTCTTCGTACGCCACGCGCGTCAGCAGGTCTGCCTCCTCGTTCTGCTCTCGGGGGACCCATTCGAACGTCACCGAGCCTAGGCCCCGCATCAGCTCCTTCACCTCGGCCAGCTTGACGACGTAGCCCCCTCCTTTCACCTTCCACCCCTTGCTCATCTGGCCCACCAGGAGCTGTGAGTCTGACCTCACCGTTATGTCGCCGTCCAAGCCGAGCTGCCTGAGCTTCTTCAGGGCCTCTGCGAGGGCCGCGTACTCGGAGAAGTTGCTGGTCACGTCCTCCCCGGCGAGGCCGTGCCCCTGCGCGACTTTCTTGTCCCCCTCGTAGATCACGAAGCCGAATGTCCCGACGCCCGGGTTTCTGGGCAGCGCGAGCCCATCTATGTTGACCACTACAGCCACTTCAAGCACCTGCAAATCCGAGGTTTACAACGACAATTAATCGTTTTCCGCAGGCGGGACGGGCTCCCGCCCGGACGCAGCTGTCCCCTGGGCAGCCTAACACTTAATTATCTGTAATTGCCATCCTAGGCAGACGTATGAACAGGTTGCGGGGGGCAGGATAGAGCGTGCCCTACATCCGGCCGATGTACAGGAGCGAGAGCAGCTGCATCAGCTACTTCGTGTGCTGCCCGGGGAGCGGCGTGGCCGCGGTCATAGACCCGTCGGACGAGACCGAGCAGTACCTGTCGGCCGCGAAGGGCGAGCAGTGCAGGATCACCCACGTCATAGACAGCCACGTCCACTCCGACCACGTGAGCGGGGCGAGGAAGCTGGCGAGGAGCCTTGGAGGAAGGACCGAGCTCGTCATGACGAAGGGCGCGGACGTGTCGTTCGAGTACACCCCCGTGGACGAGGGAGAGGTCATAGAGGTCGGGGACGCAGAGCTCAGGGCCGTCAGGACGCCGGGGCACACCCAGGAGAGCATGTCCTTCCTGTATCTCGACAAGAAGAGGGCGGCCGAGCCGTGGGGCGTCTTCACAGGCGACTCGCTCTTCGTGGGAGACATAGGCCGGCTCGACCTCACAGGCCACGGCACGCTGAGGCAGGCGTACGAGTCGCTCGTAAGGCTGAGGTCGCTCCCGGACTACGTCGAGGTCTATCCCGCGCACTATGCGGGGTCGGACTGCGCCAGCAACAGGAACCTGTCTTTCAAGACGTCCTCCACTATCGGCTTCGAGAAGAGACACAACGACATGCTCGGCTGGAACACCTTCGAGGAGTTCGAGGAAGTGATGGCGAAGGACCCCGTCGCCATCCCCGCGACCTGGAGGGATGTCAAGCTGCTCAACCAGGGGAGACTTGAGCGTGTCCAGGCGTCCGGGCAGTAGAGGGCGACAAGGAAGAGCCCACTTCGGTGGGGGGGACTCGGGCCGCGTGCGGGGCGGCTGGCTGGTCGTAGGCGCGGGCCCGGCAGGCATAGCTTCGGTCGGAAAGCTCCTCGACAACGGCGTCCTACCCGCGTCGATAGTCTGGGTCGACCCGGAGTTCAGAGTAGGGGACCTCGGCCGCAGGTGGCGGCGGGTATCGAGCAACACCAAGGCCCACCTGTTCAGGAGGTTCCTCAGCAGCTGCAGGTCGTTCGGCTATGACCCGGGGAGGATGGCATACGCCCTCGACTCCATCGACCCGCAAGAGACGTGCCTGATAGAGAACGTCGTCGAGCCGCTTCAAGGAGTCACGGAAAAGCTCGCCTCCGAGGTGACGGCAGTCCGGTCCAAGGTGACGAGCCTGAGGCGCGAGGGGGAAGGCTTCGTGGCCGAGACCCGGAGCGGCCTGATCGAAGCGGAGAAGGTCATCCTGGCCATAGGCGCCGAGCCCTTGGACCTCCCCTTCCCCTTGCCGCGCATAGGGCTGGACGACGCGCTCGACGAAGCTCGTCTCGCGGCGGCCGTGGGCCCTGATGACACCGTCGCCGTCTTCGGGTCGTCCCACTCGGCCATAATGGCCGTGCGCAACCTCATCGGCGCCGGGGCCAGGAAGGTCGTCAACTTCTACCGCAGCCCCTTGCGCTTCGCGGTCGACCACGGCGACTGGATCCTCTACGACAACACGGGGCTGAAGGGGAGGACCGCGGATTGGGCGAGGACCATGGGCGAGATACCTGCTGAGAGGCTCTTGCGGGTGAAGTCAAGCGCCGAGAACATCCTCAGATACCTCCCGCTCTGCACCAAGGTCGTCTACGGCATCGGGTTCGTCCCTCGGCGCCTCCCCGTGGCGGGTGTGAACCTCGCGGGGTACGACCAGAGGACAGGGGTCGTGGCGCCCGGCCTCTACGGTTGCGGAATAGCCTTCCCGGAGCGGGTCGTCGACCGTGCCGGCCACGAGGAGTACAACGTGGGGCTGTGGAAGTTCATGCACTACCTCGACCGCGTGGTACCGGTGTGGATGAGCGCCGAAGGTCCCGCCATGGCCGCGGCCGGGCCGACAGGAAGGGCTCGCAAAGCCACAGAGTAAGGGTTCTCTCCCTGGGCGCCGGAGGGAGGCGCGGGGGCGGGAAGGAACGATGTCTCTGCCTGTTGAAAATCAGGACGGAGCGGCCGCCATTTAGACGGGCCGCCATTCGGAAGAAGTCCTTTGTAGGACCTACACTCCAGACTCTTCGCTTTCGGAGGCGTGGCCCTCAGAGCCCGACGGCATGCCCTCGGTACCGCCCATCACGGTCCCCGTGGCAAACCTGTTGGCGACCTGGGTCACCTTGATCCTCCCCTGCCAGCCTTGCTTGGCGCCTGCCACGAAGATGACGAAACCGTCTATCTTCGCTATGCCGTCGCCCCGCCTGCTGATCTCGGAAATGGTCACGTCGTACTCCTTTCCTACTTCAACCGGCTTTGGCTTGAAGGACCTGAAGCCGCTGCTTCCGCCGCTGCTGCTTCGCCCGTAGCCTCCTCGTCCGAAACTCGTTCTTTCACATCCTAGCTGCTTTCGGTGCCGCTGAAACGACCCCTCTGAATCTCGCTTAAAAGATTTAGCGGCACTGAAAACGGTTCATCCGTTGCAATTTGATGAATCCTCATGCGGGCATCGGTAGGAGAGACTCCAAGGGTCCCAAATGCGAAGAGTAGATTAGTCGCTAGGTCTGGTAAGCCTGTCGGCATCGGAGGCGAAAAGAACTGAGACGCGCGTGGGCGGGCCTGGCTCTCGGTCTATCAATGGTTGCCGCAGCGTATTGGCTGGGCCGGACATGGGAGTCCGGGTACTGGCCCTTCCCTGCTCTGCGTCCTTTCGAGCCGTGCAGCCTCGCCGGAAGTTGCTGGATGTTGGTTACGCCGCCCTACTGGTACCTTCCTACAGAACTTGCCCTCACCCTAGGAGGTCCGCTCCTTGCAGCCGCGTCGGTGATTGCGATGGCCTACTCGTTCCTCAGGAGGCGCACCAGCCCGACAGGAGCGCCAAGTTAACCGCCCCGCTGAGGGAACACGACCCAGGACGCAAGTCTCGTTCCCTTCGTAAGGCCGGCGCGGAGCCTCGAGTGAGGGTCGATCGGGCGCCGGGGGTGCCTGAAGGGCGACAGAATCATTCATTACCGACTCCGACGGGGGCCGGTCCGTGCCGCACGAACTGAAGTCCAGGGAGGAGTTCGACAGGCTCTTGCCTGCGGCCCTCGAGGTCCGAGTCTCGAGGTCAGGCGACTCCGCGAAGGTCAAGCTGAGCATGAAGTCCGGCCTCTACACGCTGAAGACGACGTCGGAGGAGGCGGACGCGATAGTCAAGAACCTCAAGACGCCGGTAGTGGAGTACTAGTTCAGACCCTGAACGCCACGAGCGCCAGCAGGCCCAGAAACATGGGTATGGGCAGGCCCGGCAGAAGCCTCTTCCTAGACAGCAGAAAGAGCGTGACGAACACGCCCGCGTCTATGGCGAGCATCGTGGCCACCGACGCGCCGTACCCGACGTAGAAGACAGCCAGCGACGGTAGCATCGTGTAGAAGACGATGTCGCCTAGCCCGAGCGTGAACTCTCCCGCCCTGATGGACATCCCGACGAGGGCCACGGTGGGCGCGGTCCCTATCATCTGCTTCAGAGGGCCCTTGAAGACGGCGTAGATGTCGTAGCACGAGAAGGCCGCTGCGAGCGCCAAAGCAGTGTAGAGGGGCAGGGTCTCGGCGAAGAAGCTCCCCACTTCGGCCCCGACGAAGGCCAGGATCGCCGTCGAGAGCCACGGCCTGTTCTTCACGAATATGGTGTACCCGACCAGCACGACCAGGAGGGCCCCGGTGAACACTCCTGCCAGCAGGCCCGAGAGGGGAGAGAGAAAGTTGGAGGCGAACACGTCCACCGTGGTCAGCGTAAGGACGAAGGACGAGAGAGAGACGGAGCAGAATATGATCATCTTGAACGAGTTCACCATCTTCTTCCTCAGCAGCCACACGAGGGAGGCGGTCAGGACGAAGACAAGCCCCACCAGCAGGATCGCGTTCAGCGCCGCGCCGCCGACGGATGTCGTGGACTCGCCCGACAGGTTCCCTGTGACCGTCCCGACGTACACGGGGAGGTTCTGCTTGGTGACCACCAAGGCCACCACCTGTATCAGAAGGACTATGCCTACCGCCTTCAGCAGGTTGGCTGGGGTGATCCTATCGTCCCTCGCAGGACGCTGGCTCCCCGTGGGCGGCGCTTGCGGGGTCTCAGCGGGCGGCGGCTGCCCGCTCATACTTGAAAGTCCTGCCCTGGCATCGCGGCCGTCGCTTCCACGCCCATCTCTGTGGAAAGCTCCTGCGCGAGCGCCAGACAAGACTCTTCTTCTCCGTGGACAGTCAGGAACTTCGGGGACCCTTTTATTCCCTTCAGGTCGCTCAGGAGGGCCGACTTCCCGCTGTGCGAGGAGAAGTCGAAGCGCCTGACCTCAGCCTTCACCTTCGTGGGCTTGCCCCTGTAGATCGTCAGCCCCTTCTCTATGAGGGTCCGGCCCGGCGTGCCTGGGACCTGGAAGCTGACTATCGCGATGCCGTTCTTCTCGTCCATGGAGAGGTGCTCGTTGTAGAAGATCGACGCGCCGCCTACCAGCATCCCGGCCGGCGAGACTATCACGCCCGGCCTCTTCACTAGCCTGCGCCTCTGGGACCAGCTGGTCACCTCCTCGATCGTCTCGAGCGTCCTCCTCAGCGCGGAGGGGTCGCGGAGGTACTCCTGGTACCTCAGCAGGATGCCGTTGACCTTGAGAGCCATCCCGTCCATCGCCACCGGGTGCCTGAATCCCTCCTTCACGAGGGTCATGGCTATCTCCTGAGCCCTGCCCACGGAGAACGCAGGGACGAGGAGGACTCCTCCCCGGCCCACGACCTCGTTGGCGAACGCGGTCAGCTCCTGCTCCGCCTTGCTCCTGTGGGGGTGGTCGGCGGTCGCGTACGTGCTCTCGGTTATCACCATGTCTGCCTCTCCCAGGTTCTTCCACGAGCCGCCCAGGAGGTTCGTCTCGTCCCCGTTGATGTCTCCCGTGTAGACCAGCCGCTTGTTACCTGCCTCCACGGCCACCACCGCGGAGCCAGGGATGTGCCCCGCGTCGTAGAACGTGACCGTGAAGTCGCCTATCTGGAAGGGTTCCATGTAGCCGTGGTTGACCGTGTTGGAGTTCATGGCCATCAGGTCGAGGAACTCGAAGGGGAGGTACTGGCCTGATATCTTGATGAAGTCCTGTATGAGGAGGTTGGAGAGCTCCGAGGTGACCGGCGTCGCGTGGAGCTTCATCGTCCCTCCCAGGAAGTGGAGCGGGGCGGCCCCGGAGTGGTCGAGGTGGGCGTGGCTGAGGACTATCCCCTTGATGCCCTTCGGCTGGACGTGCATAGGGAACCCTGGGATTTTGGTCGTCATGGCCCCGTAGTCGAGCAGGATCCTGCTGTCTTTGTGCGTCACCAGAAAAGCGGAGCGGCCGACCTGCCTGGCGGCTCCCAGCACCTTAACTTCCAAACTAAGCGTAAACTCTTGAGACCGCGGGGCGTTCGTATCTCTTTAAGCCTTTCTGGATTGGGCTCTGTCAAATCCTCTGGGACATCTCCCGACTGTAAGGTAGTGGACTCGGTCGCATTCTGGATGAGCGTTATCCAAGGGTTCTCGCCCTCGACCTTGATGCCCGCCCGCTCTGCCGGAGCCGCGCCGTCCAAGCCCATGTGCGGCCTCACGAGGTTGTGGTGAATCTGGAGGCCTTTCAGGATGGACGTGTCCATGCTCTTGAAGCCTCGCGTCGTCTTTTCTCGATCGCGTATCTCCACGTTCATTCGCTCCATCTTGTTGTTGTGGACTTGGCCGCCGAGCCTGACGTCCCTGACATGGACTGTGGCCAGTGGTCCGAGTAGTATTAGCGCTTGAACGCCCTGACGTAGTTCGGAGCGCCGTCCGTAATCAGGGTCATGGGCTTCTTACCCGTCAAACAATAAATACGCCAAGGGCACGCTTGCGACTCTTGCGTTTTGGCGCCTACCTAAGGCACGGCCCTGCGCCGTCCAGCTTCCTGGCCGTGGCCGTGGCGGCGCTCCTGGTCATCTCGGTGGCGTCTTCCATCCCGGTGCAGGCGTCCTCGTCCTCATCATCGTCGTCCTCGTCTTCTGACACTCTGACGACTCCCGCCGCCGGGTACAAGCTCGTGGGGCCGGCGCCCAAGAGCATGCCCCTGCTGGTGACCTTCGCCCTCCCGCTTCGTAACACCGCCTACCTTGACTCGCTTGTCACTGAAATCTCCGACCCGTCCTCGGCGATGTACCGGCACTTCCTCACCACGGCTCAGATCAAGGAGGACTTCCTCCCCGTCGCGCAGTTCACGAGCCTCGTGGCTGGCCTGAGGGCGGCCGGCTTCGCCATCGAGTCCACCGAGCTCGACTCCGTCGTGGTGGCCCGGGGCACCCCGTCCCAGCTCATGTCCGCCCTCGACGAGGGCGTCAATATCTACACGAACGGGACGATGTCATACTACGCCGCGACAGGGAACGAGAGCTTCGACGGGGCGTACGTCTACGCCTCGAACGCCACGTTCCTGTTCGAGCGCCCGGAGTACGTAGCGTCGTCGCAGGACTCCGGCAACGTCACCTTCTCGACCGGGACCTTCCCGCCCGACGACCTCCCGGCGGTCTACAACGCCACGTCCCTCTATGAAGAGGGGCTCACCGGGTACGGGCAGACCATAGGGATACTGGACTTCTACGGCTCCCCCACGGTCGTCAGCGACCTCCAGCAGTTCGACCAGACCTTCGACTACCCCTCCACGCAGTTCAGCATCCTCCCGGTCGGGCCGTACGACCCCAACCTCGGAGTGAGCGAAGGGTGGTCCCCCGAGATATCCCTGGACGTGGAGGTCTCCCATGCCATGGCGCCCGGGGCCTCGATAGAGCTCTACGTAGCCAACGGCGCGCTCCCCCTGGCCGTCCCCCTGGCGTCCATCGTCGAAGGGGACAACGTCACCACGCTGGCTCAGAGCTTCGGCGACTTCGAATGGTACTACTCCCAGAGTATCTTCCTGGGCGGGCCCGCCTTCTTCGCCCTGAACGCACTGATCCCGGACGAGTACTACGCCCTTGGCTCGGCCGAGGGGATAACGTTCCTGGCCTCCACCGGGGACGCTGGAGGCAGCGGGAACAGCGCCGGGCCCGAGGGGAACGTGGGCTACCCGTCCTCTTCCCCCTACGTGACCGCGGTGGGAGGGACCCAGACCTACTTCTCCGACGTTTCTTCTGGAACGAACTCCACGCAGACCGCGTGGTCGAGCATAGGATACGTGGGGAGCGGCGCGGGCGGAGGAGGAGTGAGCATACTCGAGCCCAAGCCCTGGTACCAGGACAACCAGACCGTGCCGCCGGGCTACCCCGACGGGAGGATGGTCCCTGACGTCTCTCTGCAGGCGGGGCTCGACCCTGCCATTCTGATAGTCGACTCGGGTCAGGTCACGGGGATAGGAGGGACCTCGGTGTCTGCCCAGGTTCTGTCTGGCCTGCTCACGCTGATCGCAGAGTCGGCCGGGGGAGGCCTCGGCCTGATCAACCCCTTCCTGTACCAGACGGCGGAGAACCCGAAGCTGTACGCGAAGGCATTCGACCCGATAACCACGGGATACACGACCCCCTGGACCGCCTCATACGGGTACAACATGGCCACGGGCTGGGGCGCGCCCAACATCGGGGAGATGGCGGTCATCCTGGACTCCGAGGTCCAGAAGCCGATGCTCACCATCCAGGGCGAGCTCTTCAACTCCTCGGGGGTGGGCCAGCTTGACTACACTCCGGGACAGGAGATCCAGCTGAACGCGCAGATCTCCTACTACGGCGCGCTCGTCACCACCGGCTCGTTCACGATGGACCTCGAGACGCTCGCCGGCGACACCGCGCCTGTCAGGCTCTCATACGACTCCTCGACGGGGAACTGGACCGGGACGATAACCGTGGGCCAGGTTTCTGGCATCTCCGACGTGCTGGTGTCCGGCTCGTCGCACGGCGTCAAGGGCTTCGCGCAGGGCACGCTGTTCACCGGGTACCTCGCGAGCATCGTCTCCGCCGACTACGACTACCTCGTCCCCACCGACCCTTGGACGTGGAGCCCGTCGAACCAGCTGTCGCTCTACGTCTACTCGACCGACCTCTACGGGGACCCCGCCCCGTCGCAGGCCGTGACCCTGTCGGTCGAGCCTTACACTCTCTCGAACGACTCCTACACGAACTCGAGCGCCCTCACCATGGTGTCCGAGTATCCGGGGTCCGGGCTCTACGGCGGCAACCTGACCGACCCTGCCCCGGCAGGGCCGCTCTCCCTGGTCCTGGGCGGAGACACCTACGGGTACGCCCCTGCCGTCTACGGCATCTGGCTCCAGACGTCGTACATCTATCCCGAAGTGGCCGCCGAGCCTGGCGCCGTGGCTCCGGGCCAGGCGCTGACCCTCATCGCCTCCCCGGTTGCGCCTGTCAACGTCTACTTCAACACGGCCTACGAGACCGGCGGGCTCCTGGGCTCCGCGGTCGAGGTCGGGGCCAACGTCACGGCGACGCTCGTCACCCCGGGCGGGGTCGCGGTCAGCACTGCCAGCCTGGCCTACCAGCCCTGCGCCCAGGCCCTCAGGGTCTGTGACGACGGCGCCGACGTCCTCTACGGACAGCTGTCCGTCCCGCTCGACGCGAAGCCCGGCCTCTACACCGTGGTCCTCAACGCCACCTACGCGTCCTACACGCCCGGCGGGAACCTGACGGGCTACTTCTACGGCCAGGTCCTCGTCTCGTCGGGCGCCTCGGTCCCCTCGATCTCGGTCTCGCCGTCCACGCTGTTCGAGGGAGAGCAGGCGACCATCGTGGCGAACATCGCCTATCCCAACGGCACGGAGGTGAAGTTCGGGGAGTACACCGCGCTCGTCTATCCGGCGGAGCTGCAGAGCGAGTACACGACGATCATGCACACGGAGTACGCGAACGACGAGCTCGTCCCGCTGTCCTACAACTCCACTCTCGACCTGTGGGTCGGCAACTTCACCGCCCCGTCCCCCTATAACCAGGGCGCCCTGGCTCCGATAGCCGGGAGCGACCTCTACTACTCCGGGCCCTATGACGCCTACGTGACCGGGATATCCTACGACGGCGTCCCCACCACGTCCGTCCTCTCGGCGGAACAGGCCTTCTTCATCCAGCCTTACGTGGCTGTGACGGCGACCAGCCTGCCATCCGGGGCCCAGACCTCCGGCCTGGCCTTCGACGGCGCGACGATAACCTCGTACACGTCGCTCACCGGAGACATGTTCGTAGGCAACAACAGCGTCGTGGGCGACAACGTCGTCATCTCGGACTCCCAGATCAACGGGACCCTCATAGTGGAGGCGGCGAACGTGACCCTCTCGGGCGTGTCGGGCGGGAACGTGATAGCCGTCGACAGCACCGTGACCCTCCGGGACTCTGACATCGGGAACCTCAAGCTCGTCGGCTCGACCGCCACCCTCTCGCAGTCATCGTTCTCCAGCGTGTCGCCTTCGCTGCCGACAGTGGCGGTCACCTCGCCCGCGGAGGGCGCGGTCTACTCGGGGCGCTCAGGGAACCTGACCGTCACAGGGCAGGACATCTCGTCGATCAAGGTCTACCTCGACGGCAGCCTCCTCGAGACCTTGGCAGGAGGCAAGTCGGTCTATGCCTTCAGCCTCGTCTCTTCCACCATCCCAGACGGCGTCCACACGCTCACGGTGGTCGTGGCGCAGACGGACGGGCTCTCTTCGTCGAAGGCTGTCACCTTCGACACGGACGCGCAGGTGGTCGCCGCCCAGAACGAGCTGAGCCAGCAGGGGATCGAGCTGATCGCCGTGGCCGCCCTGGCCCTCCTAGCGCTCCTCGCGGCCGTATTCTCGGCGAGGAGGCGCCCCGCGTATTGACCTCGGGCAGCCGCCCGGGGAAGGACGAGAGGGCCGGATGAGGGTAGTCCCCGAGGGCGCCCGCCTCGACGGGACCTCGATGATAGCGGGGTTCCACGGCATAGGCGCCACAGGCTACTGGACCGTCAAGTTCCTGATAACCGAGCTCAAGGCCCAGCGCAAGTGCTTCATCGACTACGAGCACGCGCCTGCCGTGGCGTCCCAGGTCGAGGGGAGGATAGCCACCCCCTACGAGGTCTACTCGAACGGGCGCCTCTCGCTCCTCAAGGCAGAGGTGTCACCGGTCAGGGAGCGCGAGAACGAGTTCTACAGGCGTCTGGGCGAGTGGATAATGGGCTCGGGCGCGAGCGAGGTGGCCCTGGTCGGGGGCCTCGACGAGTCCCTGCGCAGCGGGGGCGCGCCCTACAGGGTGGTGATGACCAGCGCCTTCCTGGGGAAGGGCGGCCTCCCGTCGGAGCCGCTCTTCGAGGAGGACAAGCTGATCGTGGGGCCGGTCGCGTCGCTGCTGAACTTCTTCGAGATGTCCTCCTTCCCGGCCTACGCAGTCCTGGCCTTCTCCAACACCGAGCACGTCGACCCCAGGGCCTCCGCGGTCGCCGTGGACTTCCTCTCCAAGAGGTACGGCTTCTCGGCCGACACGACGCCACTCATCAGGGGCGCCGAGGTGATCGAGAACGAGCTGAAGGTGATGGAGGAGAGGGAGCGCCGCCCTTCCGCCTCCGTCTACTCCTGACCCTCCGCCTGGCCCCGGCGGCCTCGACCGACCTGTAGCCCATCTTCCTCAGCGCCGCGAGACCCTCCTTCGCCTTCCACTCCCCGGCCGCGCCCTCGGACGCCACCGTCTGCGCGAAGGGGTACACGAACTCGAGCTCCGCGGGGTATGCCCCGAGCACGGGGTGCATCCTGTATAGGTCGTAGCCGCCCTGTTTCCCGCTCGGCGCCCCCCGCGCCCTCACCACGGGGCCTGCCTTCTCGGCCTCCAGGACCGCCTTGGGCGCGGACCTCCTCGCAGCCCTTGCGAGCCTCCTCCGCGCCACTTCGAGCTCAGGCCTTTTCGCGTCCTCGGGCGACCTGATGAAGAGGCCCCTGTCCTTCAACGCAGGCGTACCCTGTGAGAGGAACTCCTGGTTCTCCGAGAGGACGCCGATCGCCTCCTTGAGCCTGGGGTGGGCCTGCGACCTCTCGAGGACCAGGTCCCACAGCCTCCCCTCGGCGATGGCCTCCTTGCACGCCTCCACCTCGGCCCGCAGGGCGTGGAGGTTGTGGACCGCGAGGGCCTTCGTCCTGTCCGCGTGCTCCAGCTCGAGCAGCTCCTTCACGCTGCTCTTCACGCAGGAGGGGCAGCTGCAGGGCAGGTATCTCATCTTCTCCAGGTCGGCCGCGCCCGACGGGAGCATGTACCTCCCCCGCCTGGCGTAGAGGATGTAGCTGGCCGAGTCGAACGTGTCGCACCCCAGGGCGACAGCCAGGGCCATCGTGAGGGGGTGGCCCGCCCCGAAGAGGTGCATCGGGACTGAGTAGGGTGCGGCTCTCTTGGCCCCCAGTATCATCCTAGCCAGGTCGGCGAACATGTAGTTCTGCATCACCTGGACGGGGCTCCCCAGCGCGAGCATCTGGAACCCCGCTTCAGCGAGGCCGCGCGCGGACCTCTTCACGAGGTCCAGGTGGAGGCCTCCCTGCACGGGCCCCACCCAGGTGGTCTCCGCGCCGCCGAACTCCTTCAGCGTCGCGACGGCGTTGTCCATGCTGTAGTCCACCGTCTCCTTGGCGACCCTCCTGCTCTGAGGGTAGCCCGTGGGCCTGTCCAGAGTGACGGCCAGGTCAGAGCGGATCCCGGCCTGGAAGGCGGCCACGTCCCGGAAGCCTACGCCGAGGTCCCCGTACTCCAGGACCTGGTACCCTCCCGAGTCGGTCATCACCACGCCGTCGTAGCCTATGACGCGGTGCACCCCTTCCCTCAGGGCCTCGTCCTTCCTCCTGGCCGAGAGTATGTACGAGTTCGTCATTAGCCCCCCGAACCCCATGGACTTCAGCTCCGAGGGCGGGACGGCCTGGCTCACGGGGTGCACAACAGGGAGGAGGCATGGCGTCTCGAGCCTCCTGCCGCCGAGGCTGATGAGGCCTATCCTCCCCTGGAGGTCGCAGTCCTTGACCTCGAACGAGAACCTCACTCTGGCCGCCCCGCCGGTTGCAATCTTAAAGGTCGTGGGGGCCGCGGGTGCAGAACGTGGGCGAGGGGAGGGTCGTGGGCGGGCTGTCCTGGCGCTCGCTCGCGAAGTGGTCGGCCGTGTCGGCCGTGGTCCTCCTGCTGTGCACCCTCGCGCTCCTGACGGCCAACGCGGCGGCTCCGGAAGGCGCCCTGGTGGCGGCCTCTGAGGTCACCGCGGCGCTCGCGCTCGTCCTAGGCCTCGTCGCGGCCGCCTCGGGCCTGGCCCACTTCGCAACGTCTCGTCCCGACCTGAGGAGGCCGCTCCTGTTCCTCCTCGCGGTCACGCTCGTCGTCTTCGCCGCCCACATGTACATCATCGACTCTCCGCCCGCCTTCACGGCCGGCAGCGTCTCAGGCTCCGTCGGAGGGAGCTTCAACGACTCGGCGCTCTCGATATCGTCCGAGCTCAGAGGCTCGACGCTCACCGTCAACGTCACGGACGTGGGGTCGAACGCGGTGGGCAGGCTCTCGCTTTACTTCGACAACGCCTCCCTGCCCGCCTCCGGCCTCTCGCCCGAGGTCACGCCCGACGACCCGCTGCAGCCTTCCTCGTCCTCGGGCCTGGGCTTCCCGACATCCGCGACCGGGACCTGGACGGTGGGCGCGACTTCCGGCTCCTCCACCCTGACCGCCGACTACGAGACCCTCACGTGCTACCACGTGCCGCAGCCAGGGGACGCCGAGGGGCTGTACGGGTGCATAATGGACGAGACGTACTACGTCCCGGCCGCCATGGCGATACTCTCGGGAGAGCACTGCGCGCCGTTCCAGGACGCCTGCAACCTGGAGCACCCTCCTCTGGCGAAGGTCCTCATCGCCGGAGGGATAGCGGTCTTCGGCATGGGCGACTTCGGGTGGAGGATCTCCTCCGTGGTCGCGGGGACCCTGAGCATACCCCTCCTGTTCGTCCTGATGTACCTCCTCTCCGGGGACAGGCGCCTCTCCTACTTCGCCACATTGATCTTCGCGGCCGACATCCTGTTCTTCGTCCACTCCTCGGCCGCCCTCCTCGACGTCCCGCCGGTCTTCTTCACGCTCCTCGCCTTCATCCTCTACTTCAAGCCGTGCGGGCTCTGGAAGATGGACAACTACATGGCGTCCGGCATCCTCCTGGGGCTGGCCCTCCTCTGCAAGGAGACTGCGGTCTTCGCGATCGCGGCCATAGTCTCCTTCGAGCTCCTCTTCGAGGGCGTGAGCCTGAGGGAGTCGTTCGTGAGGACTGCCGAGGTGGCCATACCGGCCCTCTTGGTCTTCGCTGGGGGCCTCCAGGTCTACGGCTCGCTCTTCACGCCCGCCTCCCTGCCGTGGTTCTACCAGCGGATCGCGTTCATCCTCAGCTACGGCTCGGGCCTCAAGGGACCCGGCTGGTGCCTCTACGCGAGCCCCTGCCCCAACGGGCCCTACATCACGCCCCTCAACTGGCTCCTGTACTACGAGCCGGTGGCCTACCTCGTGATAGGCGTCACGGTCAGCTCGGCGGCCTCGGTGGTGACCTATGCCTCCGTGGCGTACTACGGCGTCTCCAACCAGCTGATAGTGTGGATGACCTTCTTCTGGGTCCCGGTGGCGGCGTACCCGCTCGTGAAGGGGAAGTGGGGGCTGGCCCTGACGAGGGACGAGAGGGTCGGGGCGCTCCTGGTGACATGGTTCCTCTGGTCGTACCTCCCCTACATCGCCCTCTGGCTCTACGGGAGGGTGACCTACCCGTTCTACATCCTCCCCGCCGGGCCGGCGCTCGCCGCGGGCGCGGCCTTCTTCGTGACCAGGCCCTGGTTCCCGAGGAAGGTGGCCCTCCTCTACCTCGCCGGCGCCTTCCTGCTGTTCTTCATCTACTTCCCTGTGAAGGACTTCCTCCCAGTCTATCTCAGGGCCCTGATCGCCAGGTGACTTTGCGGGTCTCTTTCCAGATAGTCCGCCCCATCGGCGTCCGTGCCCGTCGCCTCCCTTGTGGATCTAGTCAGCCTCGACCGGAGGCTGCTTCTTCCCTGTGGCGCAGACTCGCATGGCTCATGGGTGGGCGCGCCCGCCACTCCCGCTCAGGCAACTGGGGCAGACGCAGTCGTCTGTCACGGCTTTCAGCGCCCGAAGCCTCTCTTTCGAGACGGAGACGCGCTGGCACCAGCATCCTATCCACCGCTTGCAGGTGAACTTCTCGCCGCAGAGTGGGCACGTCAGCTCCCGCGCCAGAGCCCCCATCACATCGGCCGCGGGACCGAGACCGCGCGGCTCCGCGCGCCTGCGGGCTCCGTCACGGCCGTCCGTGCCCTTTGCGAGCGGGACGGACCCGGTCCCCCTCCGATCCTTCTGGCTCCCGACGGCTTTCACTCCCTTTCTAACGGGGCCGGCCTGGATATACGCTTATGGATGGATTATCCATCCATCTTATAAGGTCCGCTTCCCGGGGGCTGGGCTATGGAGTCTCCTCGAAGGGACCGGTTTGCCTCGCTGACGGTGGTCGCGTTATTGCTGCTTTCGGCCGTGTCCCTCCCCGTGCTGTTTGACGGCGGGGCGTCCGCGAGCACCGGCGCGGTCGTCTCCAACGTAAGGGTGGGGACCTACCCCATCGGGGTCGCGTTCGACTCCTCTACGGGAGACCTGTACGTGGCGAACTACCACTCCGCCAGCGTCTCGGTCATTGACCAGGCAAACGACTCTGTGGTCGCGACCGTGGCTGTGGGGAGCCACCCCTGGGGAGTGGCCTTCGACCCGTCGAACGGAGACATCTATGTCGCGAACGACGCCTCGGACACCTGCTCGGTGATCAACGGCTCTACCAACCTAGTGGTCGCCACGGTCCCGGTGGGCGAGCTTCCGATAGGGGTCGTATACGACCCCGCCAACGGCGACGTCTACGTCGTCAACGACAACTCGAACACCACGTCGGTCATAGACGGCGCGACGAACGCCGTCGTGACGACAGTCGCCGTAGGATTCTGGCCGTACGCGGCAGCATACGACCCCAGCAACGGAGACGTGTATGTGACCAACATCGGCGCAGGGACGGTGTCCGTCATCTCAAGCTCGAACAACGTCGTGGTCGCGACCATCGGAACAGGCAACCCGTACAGCTACCCCGAGGGCATCGCGTTCGACTCGCTCAACGGGTACATGTATCTCGTCGAGGACGGTCTGAACGCCGTCTCAATCATCAACGGCACGAACGCGATAATCGGGACCGTGCGCGTCGGCACGTATCCCGAGTGGGTGGCTTTCGACCCGCTGCTCGGCGACCTCATCGTCACCAACACCGGCTCGGCGACTGTCTCGGTCATCGCCGGCTCCAGCAACACCGTCGTCCGGACTTTGAGGGTCGGGAAGCGGCCCTACGGCGTGGCCTTCGACCCGGACAACGGGAAGGTCTACGTGGCGGACGTCGGGTCAGGGACAGTCTCTGTCGTAACCCCGGACTGGGTCACCCAGGCGATCCAGCTGACAATAGCAGGGTCCGGGCCCGCGGTCAGGGTCCTCCTCGCCGGGTGCTCCGTGTCTTCTTCGTCCATGATGGCGGACGGCGAGGCTCAGACCTTCACGGCGGCACCAAACTGTCGGATCGTGATCTACTTCCCCAGGTCGAGCACGTCCCGCTACGTCAGCTCAGCCGGCGCAACCGAGCTGTCAATCCGGACCTGCGCGTCCGGCACCTGCCCCACGAGCTCGATCACGGTGTACCACCAATTCCACGTCGCATTCGTAGCGAGCGGGCCCGGGACCGTCAGCCCTCACGCAGGATGGTTCGACGACGGGTCCAGCGTTGCCATCACGGCCACGCCCGGCGCCGGCCACCAGTTCGAGGGCTGGTCAAGCAGCAGCCCGTCTATCACGGTCGCGAGTCCGGACAGCGCGACCACGACGGTTCTCGTAGACGGCGCGGGCAGGGTCACGGCCAGCTTCGTCTAGCGGCTCGGGGATTTTGGACCGCGGCTCGGGCGTGGGGAAGAACCCATGAGCAAGAGTCAACGAACCTGCGGCTAGCGCTTCTTCCTCGCCCAGAGGAACAGTCTTCGTGCCCCTTTGCTCCAGTTATCGCAGCCTGGTCTTCGCTGCGTCCTCATCGATTCTCGGGCCCGCGGCCTTGATGAACTCGGCCATCACTGGTGAAGGCAGTATCAGGCGTCGTCCTATCTCTTCGGTCGCCAGTTCTGACACCCTCGTCCTCGACTCCTCCGTAGGAGAGAACTGAAAGGTCAACGGGCGGCGGGTCTCCGCGACCCCTCTCAGCGCCAGTTCCTCCGGACTCCGTCTAGCTCGCGAATCAGCGAGTCGTGTTCCTCCTTACCGACGACCTGCCCGCCCTCTACGGGAGGGGACGGCTTCAGTAGCAGGACTCCGCCTCTCTCCTCAACCTCCAGAGTCGTCCCCTCGTGGATGCCGAGTCTCAGTCTGGCTTCGGCAGGGATTGTCACTTGCCCCTTCCGTTTGACCCGCACACGGGAGAACTGGCCCATGGTGCGACTTCCGTGCGGTCGTACTTAGTCATTTGCACCGACTCGAGTGGCACTACACTCTCGGTCTATGTGCCCGCGCCTGTACGCCGAAACAGGGGCCTCCCGCTGGTTGGCAGATTGCGCCATCCACGAGAAATCCACAGGCCCTGGCGAAGACTAATCAACAGGCATGTGGCCGGACGCCAAGGGTCGGTGGCGGTTGAGCAGGGTTGCCGACGTGAAGACGAGGATATCCTCCGTCGAGCTCCTGGCCACCCTGAAGAAGAACTACAGCTACAAGGAGCTCTCCGGGGTGCTGGGGCTCTCGGCGCCCATACTGAGCAGGTACGTGAGGGGGCACGTCCTCCCGAGCTCCGCCCGGTCTGAGAAGTTCATCGCAGCCTTCAGGGAGAGGCTCCTGAGGAAGATGATCATCGACCAGGTGAAGATAACGAGGGACGGCTCGTACGACATCAGCGCCGTGGTCTCGAGCGTGGGCCTCCTCCGCCAGATAGCGATGGTGGTCTACAGCCAGTTCAGCGTCGTCGGCGTCGACAAGGTGGTGACCATGGAGGTGGACGGCGTCCCTCTCGCCTCGCAGGTGGCCGGGGAGTTCAACGTCAACCTCGCCGTGGTCAGGGACGAGCGCGACCTCGGGGTGGAGGAGTTCATCGAGCAGAAGGCCGTCTACTCGCCCGCCTCGGTCAAGTACCTGTACCTGCCGAAGTCCGCGATCAAGAAGGGCGAGCACCTGCTGATAGTCGACGACCTGGTCAGGTCAGGGACGACGATCGAGGCGCTCGCGAGGATAGCTGAGAAGGGGAAGGCGAAGGTCGTCGGCGTCTTCGCGATAGCCTCCGTGGACCAGTCGATGGCGGGGCTGAAGGCCAGGCTCGGGCTGACCTGCCCCATCGAGTCCCTCGTCAGCCTCGAGCCCAGGATGAGGAAGTTCAGCTACTAGTGATGGGATTGGAGACCCTCAAGATCGACGCGGGGATGGTGGCCGAGGCCGTTCCGCCCCGCAGGAAGGACTCCCACAAGAGGATGAACGGGACCGTCTGCGTGGTGGGGGGGAGCAGGGTGTACCACGGGGCGCCCTACCTCTGCGCAATGGGCGCGATGAGGTCGGGCGTCGACCTGGTCTTCGCCGCGGTGCCCGCCATGATAGCGCCCTCTTTGCGGGCCCTCTCTCCCGACCTGATAGTCGTCCCCCTCCCCGACGCGAAGCTCAGCAGGGGGAACGTCTCGAAGCTGCTGGCCTGGGTCCGCGACGTCGACGCCTTCGCTGTCGGGCCGGGGCTGGGCCCCCAGAAGCCCGAGTGGGTGGCGCACGCGGTCGCCGAGATGAAGGGGCCGGGGAGGTCCATCGTGGCCGACGCCGACGCGCTCAGCCCGGCCGTGCTCCCCGCCCTGAGGGGGGGCAAGGCTGTCGTGACACCCCACGCAGGCGAGTTCGAGAGGCTCTTCGGCGAGGCGCCCTCGCCGAGGCTCGACGAAAGGGCAGACCAGGTCTCCAGGTGCGCCAAGAGGGCGGAGGTCACGGTGCTCCTGAAGGGCCCTACGGACGTCGTGTCGGACGGGGACAGGGTGGCGGTCAACGACACCCACAGCCCGGCGATGACCGTGGGGGGGACGGGCGACGTCCTGACCGGGGTGACCGCGGGCCTCCTCGCCAGGGGCGTCCCGCCCTTCGAGGCCGCGTGCGCGGCGGCCTTCGTCAACGGGTCGGCCGGAGCAGCAGCGGCCCGGGACCTGGGCTTCCACATCACCGCGTCGGACGTGGTAAGCCGGATAGCGGGCGCGATGAAAGGGTTCGACAGGCTCGAATGAGCCGCAGGCCAGGGCTCCAGAAGAAGTGGGCCTACGTCGTGAACTCGCTCCAGGAGATCATCCCCTCCTACGAGACGGCGTCGAGCAGGATAGCCCTCTTCGAGGACAGGAGGATGCGCGAAGAGGCGGTGAGGTTCGCCGCGCGGGAGGGGCGGCTCGTGCTCGACCTCGGGTGCGGCCCGGGCACGATGTCGCGGCTCGTGGCAGGGACAGGCGCGGACCCTGTCCTCTTTGACGTGTCGCGTGCGATGCTCAGGGCCTCTGGCTTCCCCAACAGGGTCCAAGGGGTCTTCGAGTCGCTCCCTTTCAGGCCCGGGGCATTCGACGGGGCCGTCTCGGGGTTCGCCCTGAGGGACGCGCGCGACCTTGGGGTCTCGCTCTCGGAGCTCTCGGCGGCCCTGAGGCCCGGCGGCAGGCTGGCCTTCTGCGACCTCGGCAAGCCTGACTCGAGGCTCAAGGCGCTCTTCGTCGCGCTCTACCTGAGGGTGGCGCCGAGCGTGATAGGCCTGGCGTCGACCGGCAGGCCGGGCCTGAGGTACGGGTCGATATTCGACACCTTCGTCCTCGTCCTCCCGAACGCGGACCTGAGACGGCTCCTCCTCTCATACTTCGGGAGCGTGGAGATGCGCGAGACCCAGCTGGGCGGCTCGATAGTCGTGAAGTGCGCGAAGGCCTAGGCCCGCTTCGCGAGCGCCTCGATGAGCCTGTCCTCCGCGCCCACCGGGACCCTGCAGCCGGCTGCCTTGGCGTGGCCCCCGCCGCTCCCGCCAAGCCTCGAGGCTAGGACCGAGAGGGTCCTCCCCAGGTTGATCCTGCAGTCCGACGTGGACCGGAGGCTGACCTCGTACCAGCCGGGGTTCTTCTCCTTCAGCGCCACGCCGAGGGGCACGCCGAAGGCGCCTATCAGCAGCTTGGCCACGTTCCCTGTCGAGTACTGGGTCGTCACCATGTACGCCAGCCTCCCGACCTTCTTCCCGTTCTCCCTCACGCGGTCAGCCAGGGCGGTCATCTCGGCGAGCTGCTCCACGGAGGCGGCGGGGACACCCTCGATTTCGTGTGGTTCCCTCATCTTCGAGAGCTCGTCGACGACCCTCTCGGCGAAGCCCTCGACGTTCGCCTTCCTGCCGAGGGCGTAGGAGAGCATCGTGGCCTCCAGCAGGACGAACTGCCTGTCGGCCTGCTCCATCATCCTTCTGGCGGTGGGGGAGCCGTCCATGTAGTCAGTCACCGCGCCGTAGAGCGCTATCATCTCCGCGCCGGGCGGGAGCGCGTCCTTGAACGTCTTGTAGGCCAGGACGCTCGCGCACTCCTTCTCGTCGTGGACCAGGCGCATGCCCAGCCTCTTCAGCCTCTTCGCGGTCCTCTCGCTCAGCGCGTGGTGGTCCACGTACGTGAACGACGCCCTGGCCGAGATGCGCTTGACCTCTGCCACGAAGTCCTCTACGTCCGCGTTGTCCGTGCCCAGGTCGCAGAGGACCACCTGTCCCGCGTCCGCGGGGACGGCCTTCAGGTTGGCCACCAGGTCGTCGTAGTCGGAGAGGACGAAGCTCGCGCCGGTGGCCGCGACCACCAGGGCGGCCGCCCCCAGGCCGTCTACGTCCTTCCTGTGCGATATGCAGAACGTCTTCATCGTGCGGCGACCTGTGAGAGGCGCCATTTTAAGCAGGACCAGGCGGCTCTGGAGGCTCTTTTGTCAAGGGCGTCAAGACAGTTTGACACCGCCCGTTACCTTCGCGCGTAGCGGTCAGCCCCTCGCTTGAAGGGTGCCTTCGTGGTGGCGGGACTCTCCGCCCTCGTCTATGGCGTCGCGCTCGTGGTCTTCGGGTCGGTCTGGCCGGTCGCGGGCCAGGCGGGCGCGATGGAGGCCTCAGGGGGAGTGCTGGCAGTCGCAGGCGCCATGTCCGCAGCCTACGGCGCCGCTACGAGCGGGAGGACGTATCCGACTTACCTGCTCGCCGGCTCCCGAGATGGCCACGCCCCGCTCGGCCTGCCAACCCCCGCCGGTCGGCTCCCGCCCGCTGAGCCCGCCCCTACTGCTTCACGTCGGTCAGGATCGACCTACTCTGGCCGCGCCTTCTCCTCAGGTAGAACAGGTCAGCCGCGGCCACGGCGGCTACAGCAACAGCCACCGCGACTATCGCAGTCTCGCTCGACAGAAAGCCCAGACTCGAGGAAGAAGCCACAGTAATCGAGAGGGACGTGGAGAGACCCTCCCCTCCAGGAGCGGTCACGGAGGCTGAGACTGTCACCGACCCTGCGGTCTGAGAAACGAACTCGGCCCTCGCCTGCCCGTTCGAGGCCGTCTCTTCCGTCGCCGGGGTCACAGTGCCTGCGCTCGTCCCCCAGCTGACCTTGGCCCCCGACACGGGCGCGCCGTCGAGCGTGACGTACACCGTGACGTTGTCGGCCTCTCCTTCCTTGAGCTTGGACGTGGTCGCCCCCACGCTAGCCCTGAATGCCGCCCTAATCACCTCGACCTGAGAGGACGATGACAGGAGGCCCTGAGAGGTGGCCGAGAAGGTGGCCGTCCCCGACCCCTGGACCGCCAGGGGGAAGGTGACGTAGTCCGAGCCTGCCGACACGGTGAGCACTATCGGGGACGGGAGCATGGAGTCGTTCGAGGCCGTGACAGTGACCTCGACGTCGTCGCGCGCTATGACGGGGTTCCCGCTCCCGTCGACGAGCTGGAGGGAGCCCATCCC
>JASHUU010000035.1 GCA_030039795.1 Nitrososphaerales archaeon
CGAGCTCGTCCCGGGGGGTCGCCGCGAGCAGCGACGACAGGATGGCAGTGACCTCGTTGCGACCCGACGTGCCTTCGATCCGGGAGTAGCATTCGGCAACCCTCGAGTACTCCAAGGGGACTCGCCGACGGGCACGGACTATTCTTCCTTCCGATTGGTCAGGACCGGACGCGCAGCGCGGTCCTACGAGCCGCGCCCCGGTGCACAAGCAGGCCGCCCAGGACGCGCAAGGGCCCGTGGGCAAAAGGCTTAACTTCCTTGGACGCGGTCGGCGAAGCCGATGG
Organism: Nitrososphaerales archaeon; assembly: GCA_030039795.1. Lineage (GTDB taxonomy): Archaea > Thermoproteota > Nitrososphaeria > Nitrososphaerales > Gagatemarchaeaceae > UBA183. Next base: position 285 of record JASHUU010000035.1, read on the forward strand.
GCGGAACAAAGAAGAAGCCCCTTGCGGCGATGGAGAAGAACCAGGACGGGCAGGACCAGCCGCAGGCAGAAGAGGGAAAGGGCAAGAAGGGGAAAGAGCAGAAGTCTGCCCCTCAGCAGAGGAAGCAGCTCGCGGTCGTCCTCCCGAAGAGCACCGACGAGGCGCTTGTGAAGACGCTGGCCCCGCTGAAGGCGATCACCACCTATGGGGCCTCCAGGGCGCTGGGGGTCAACGCGTCGGTCGCGGTCACGGTCCTCCGGCAGCTGGAAGGTAAGGGGCTGCTCTACAGGAGCGGCGGCTTCAGCGGGCACTCCGTCTGGGCTGTCACAAAGGCGAACTGAGCTACTTCTGCGCGCCGGCCTGAGGAGGCTTGGCGGAGCCGGCCAGCGAGAGGCTCACTACCTCCCCTGGTCTGACGCCCTCGAGCACGGGCAGGCCGTCCTCGACGTTCCCCAGCGGGTTCAGCGGCCTGTCGCTTGTCGCCTCTCGGAGGAATATGCATAGGAGGCCGGCGGAGGGCAGGAAGGCCGCGTCTCCCTTCGCGAAGCGGGTCCTGGGCTTCTCGACACCGACCCTTATCTCAGTGAAGAGGCACACCATCCCAGGCTGCACGTTGACCCTGCTGTCGAGAGGGAGGACCCTTAGCAGGGCGTTGAGCGTGACCGGGGCGAGGTGCCTGTAGAGGGCCACCTTTGCCAGCCCCCGCCCCCTGACGGAGGCCACGCACTCCACCTTGGAGACCGAGCCCGCGCCTGACTCCGGCTGCTGCGACATTCCGGCAGCCTTCCCGGGAGCGGTTAATCGGCTTTTCCGGCCCGGCTGCCTGGGCGGCCTGCGGGCTTTGGCTGCGCAGCCCGACCCGTCGACAGACGGAGGTCATCGAGCCGTTTCGGACAAAGACTTATCAGACGACCGCCGAGGGCGTGAGAATCCTCCGAGCCCCTTTGTCGCCCGTGAAGTCAGCTAAGAAGTCCAGGCAGCCCTCAATCTCCGCCTTCGAAGTGAAGATCGGGCCTCCGAAGCTGACCCGGTTCGAGAAGGCGAGGATAGTCGGGGCGAGGTCGCTGCAACTGGCGATGGGCGCTCCTTCGTTCGTCCCGCTCGAGTCCGAGCGCTGGCGGCCGATAGAAGTGGCGGCCAGGGAGCTGGACGAGGACGCGTTGCCGATTTCGATCAGAAGGTCCCTCCCCAACGGGACGAGCCAAGACATACCCATCAAGGCGCTTACAAAGTAACAGGAGGCCGGTTGGTGTGAGGACCGGGATATTCGTCAACGACAGCCTCCCGCAGGAGGCCAAGGAGGTGCTAGGGTCGTACGACGTCTTCGAGAGGCAGGCAGACGACTCCAGCCTCTCGGAGTGCCGGGTCCTGATGGCGTGGCCGGCGAGGGCTAGCCGCGACCTGATCGTCAGGATGAGGAGCCTGAGGATGCTGCAGTCGCTCGCGGCTGGGGTCGACGCGCTCGACTTCTCGGCGCTGCAGCCCGGCGTCAGGGTGTTCTCCAACGCAGGAGCCTACACCGAGACGGTCGCGGAGCACGCGTGGGGCCTCCTCCTCGGGGCGGCCAAAGGCGTCCACATCAGGAACAGCAGGGTGGCTCCGAGGGCGCTCAGAGGCAAGGTACTGCTGGTCGTGGGGTGCGGAGGCATAGGGTCTGAGGTGGCGAGGCTCTCGCGCTCTCTGGGCATGAAGACGGTGGGCGTGTCGAGGTCGTTCCGGGACCCCGCACAGTTCGACGAGAAGCGGGGCCTCGGCGAGCTCCGGGAAGCGATGGGCTCGGCCGACGCCGTGGTGGTCGCCCTGCCGCTCACGTCTCTGACCAGGGGCGTGTTCGACGGCGAGGTGCTCTCCAACGCGAAGGAGAGCGTGGTGATCGTCAACGTGGGGAGGGGGGCGCTCGTGGACGAGGCGTCGCTGCTGTCGTGGTTGGAGGCCCGTCTCGAGAGCAGATACGTGACCGACGTGTTCTGGAAGAAGGATGGAAAGGAGGTCTTCGACGTCAGGGCGTGGGACCTGCCCAACTTCGCCGGGACGCTGCACGTCGCCGGGGCGCCGCTGGGCGAGAGCAACGTGAAGGGGTACGTGCGCGCCGCGGCGAACGTGAGGAGGTTCCTGGAGACGGGCGAGGCGGACAATGAAGTCGACCTGTCCGAATACGCCTCGGGCCAGTAGCGTCGCCTGCGGCAGGTTCGCCAGCTTCGAGGAGACTAGACGGGGAGCCTATGCCCGGCGCCGTTCGCGGTCATGGCTCGGGGGCTGAAGAACTTTGAGAGGCCGTCCGGAGAGAGAACGTCCATGCGGTACTCCCTGGCCAGGGTCGCCGCCCCAGGGACCACGTGCCCGCTCGCAGACACTATGCTTACCGAGGCGGAGGTGTCGAACTTTTTGATGTACGTGCGGAGGACGTCCATCTCGTTCACGGAGTCGTAAAAGTCAAACGCGAAGAAGTTCACGCCGTCGGACACCAGCCCGTCGAACCTGTGGTCGACCCCTGACTTTCCATGCAGGACTGGTGGCTTCACCACCATCATGCCGGCCGTCCTCGCAGCAACCTCGAGCGTCAGGCCTTCGAACTTCAACGGTCCAGACGAGCGTCCGGAGCTTTTAGGCATTACGGAGGATGGCTTCATTCTCGGCTTTCTCTGGCCTTCGGGGGCAAGCCCTCCCGAAACGCTCCCGTCCTCTAACGCCACGCTTTCTGCACCCAAATGCTGGAAGCTCGCATCATCCCCCCGCCATACCGTTATATATGTCCGGCGCGGGCGGCAGAAACAAGGACAACAACATGCCAAGAAAGAAAGCAGAGTCGAACGAGCAAGAAGAGAAGTCCCAAGAACACGCAGAGAAGACCATCGCCCCGACCCGCGGAAACGCACCCTCCAACCAGGTCTTCGTCGGCCAGAAGCCCGTGATGAACTACGCGATGAGCGCACTCATCCAGCTGGCGCAGGCTGGCGAGGTCACGGTGAAGGCCAGAGGAATGGCCATCAGCAGGGCGGTCGACGTGGCTGAGGTAGTCACCAAGAGGCTCGGCAACGGGCAGTTCAAGGTGAAGGACATCGGCATCGCGACCGAGGTCGTAGGCGAGGGTTCAGAGACAAGGAACATCTCCTCGATAGAAATCGTAGTCGGCAAGTAAGAGCAGCGACGACAGCGAGCATCTGTTGATCTGTCGGCAGTAGCCTAGCGTCGGCTGTGCCCTCGCGGGACGGCGCCCGACGCGATCAGCCCGAGCTTGGACGCCCTGCTCATCGATTTTATCTCGAGCTCGCGCCGCAGAGCGGCGGTTCTCGTCGGCGCCCTCTCGACGTAGACCATCTCCACCGGCAGCCTGGCAGCCGTGTACTTCGAGCCACTGCCGGAGTTGTGGCGCCTGAGCCGCCTTTCGGGGTCCGACGTCCACCCGGTGTAGATCGTGCCGTCGCTGCAGCGCAGCATGTAGACGAAGCACTTCCGCACGCCCAGGCGCGTCCTCTGGGCGCATTAGAAGAGTTCCTGTGCGTTCTTGGGCGGCCCGCCTTCGACGCGAAGACGAGATTGCGCGGCGACCCGCTCTCGTCGAGGAACTCGACGAGCACGCGAGGGCGCGCGAAGGTCCTTCGCCGAACTTTTTTTCGCGCGAGCGGGAAAATGTTTTTAAGATAAAATCCAGCGGCGGTTGTCTAACAAAAAGTTGGTGGACCCACGTACCCAACCCGTCTCACGCACGGGGGTTGCTGGGCCGAAGTTTTCAGACGAGGACCTGTACAGCTTAGCAGAGAGATACGGCACTCCATACTTCCTGGTAGACGAGGCCACGCTTAGGAAGAAAGTCTCAGAGGTCGAGTCCGCGTTCACCGACTTCAAGGGCAAGTTCAGGGTGGCCTACTCGGTGAAGGCCAACTTCAACCCGTCCGTGATCAAGACGTTCGCCGGCGAAGGGATCATGTTCGACCTCACCGCCACCTCCGAGCTGCACTTCGTCCTCCGCTCGGGAGGGTCGCCCGCGTCGGTGATGTACACGAGCATCACAGAGACGGAGAAGGAGTACGAGGAGGTGCTCGCGCTCGGCGTGAAGAAGGTGGTAGTCGCCAGCCACAACGGCCTCCTGAACCTGACAGAGGCAGCCGGGAAGACGGGAAGGGAGGTCCAGGTGATGGTGAGGGTCAACCCCGAGGTCCACGTGCACGCAGAGCTCAGGGGCTCCATGGGCCACGGGAAGTTCGGGCTGCAGTTCAACGGGGGGAGCGAGGACAGCGCCTTCAGCGTCCTCAGGCGGATTCTGGCCACGCCGGGACTGAAGTTCGAAGGGTTCCACTTCCACCTCGGGAGCCAAATAGAGGACCCCGCATGCTACGCCGAGGCGCTGGAGAGGCTCGAGGCGTTCGTGCTGGGAGCGAGGCGCCAGCTCGGACAGTTCGAGGTCAGGACGATAGACATCGGGGGAGGCCTTCCTGTGTCGTACGGGCGGAAGGTCCCGTCGCCGAAGGAGATGGCGTCAAAGATAGTCGGGCAGCTCAACAGCCTGGCGGAGAGCATGGGCGGGCGGTTCACCCTGGTGGCGGAGAGCGGGAGGTTCCTGACGGCGGAGTCGACCGTGCTGGTGTGCAGGGTGGTCAACATCAAGAGCTTCGGCGACGCGAAGTACGTCTACGTGGACGCGGGATACAACACGCTACTCGACTCGGCGCTGCTGAGGCACGAGTACCCGGTCGAGGTGGTTCCAGGCGGCAGGGTGTCGCCGCAGAAGACCGTGCTCGCCGGGAGGCTGTGCGACCCGCTGGACGTGTTCCCGACATCGACGAGGTCGAGGCTGGCGGGCGCGGGCGTAGGGAAGCTGGTGGTCTTCAGGGACGTCGGAGCCTACTCGATAGTCATGAATATGCCGTTCCACAGCCAGCCGAGGCCGTACGTGTTGATGAGGACGACCCAAGGCCCAGTCCGCGTCATCAGGAAGGGACAGGACGTGGACGCCCTCTTCGCGGAAGAGGGCGGAGACCTCCTAGCCGACTAAAGCCTAAGGGGAGCGCCGCGGGGACGGCGGCGTGAAACAGGGCGGGAGATACTCGGAGCTCGAGCTTGGCGGCCGCACCCGAATCGTCCTCAGACCCCTGAAGAGGTCGGACCTCCCGGCCGTAATGAGGTTCGCCAACACATTGGTGGCCGAGAGGCAGGTCAACAAGGACCTCGGGATAGTCGCCCTTGACAGGAGGGCGACCAGGGCCCGAGAGGAGAGGTTCCTGAGCAAGGTCCTCGCCGGCGTTCGGAAGGGCGAGGTCGTCAGCGTGGCCGCGTTCGACGGGAAGACCTTGGCTGGGAACTGCGACGTATACAGGCGGGAGCCGTACGACGTAAGGCACACAGGGGTCCTCGGCATCGCGATCGTCGAGGGCTACCGGGGCAAGGGCCTGGGCGAGGCGATGATCAGGGCCGCCCTGGCCGAAGCGAAGAGGCTCGGCATCACCCTCGTGGAGCTCGAGGTCTTCGCGAACAACGAACGAGCCTTCCACCTCTACGAGAAGGTGGGGTTCAGGCTGGTGGGAAGGGTGCCCCGCAAGATAAGCAGGTTCGGCAGGAGGATCGACGAGCTGAAGATGTATGCCGACCTCGAGGAGAGGGCGCCCGAGAGTTGACCCTGGAGGTCATAATGGGCCCCATGTTCTCGGGGAAGACGTCGGAGCTGATCCGACTGGTCGAGCGGGATGTGATCGCGAAGAGGAGGGGCGCGATATTCAAGGTCGCCTTCGACGAGAGGTACGGCACGAAAGAGGTCGTCACGCACAACGGTCTGCGGTACGACGCGTACACCGTGTCAGGCTCCCCGGGCGGCCCATCGGCCATAGAGAGGGTCACGGCGTCCGAGCGGCTCGACGTCGTAGGGGTCGACGAGGTCAACTTCTTCCCCCTCGGGGTCGTCAAGGTGCTCGACAGGCTCGCGGAAGGGAAGCGGGTCGTGGCCTGCGGCCTCAACCTGGACTTCAGGGCGGAGCCGTTCAAGACCACGATGCAGCTGGCCGCGAGGGCGGACAGGGTGACCTACCTCAGCGCCATATGCACGGCCTGCGGACAGGAGGCGACCAGGACGCAGCGGGTCGTTGCGGGCAGACCCGCGCCCTGGGACTCGCCTCTGCTGGTGGTAGGAGGCAAGGAGCTGTACGAGCCTAGGTGCAGGCGCTGCTACCAGCGGCCTGGCTGAGCGCTAGGCCTTCCCGGACACGACGAGGCGGAGGACGTCCGTGCCCATCAGGCTCCCGAGCGAGCCCTTCGCCGCGCCCCTCTCCGTGAAGCGCTTCGCGTCCCCTCTCCCGGATGAGGTGACCATCAATGGGACTGGGTCGGCCGAGTGCATCTTGAGGGCGCAAGGGGTGGCATGGTCGCAGGAGACGCCCATCGTGACGTCGGCCAGGCCGCCGGCCACCCCTGCGAAGAAGTCCGAGTCTATGGACTCTACGCACCTCCTCTTGCCAGCCGCGTCTCCGTCGTGCCCGAACTCGTCGGGCCCTTTGATGTGCACGTACACCACCGTGCCTTCCCTCAGCTCCGCGGAGAACTTCGTCGCCTTCTCCGTGAGGTCGTTCCTGTCCCTTATCTCCACCATCTTCATTCCGACGAGCTTCGCTATCCCCACCTCGGCAGGCATCTCTACAAGCGCGGTCCCCTTCATGCCGTACTTCTCCCGGAAGGGCTCGACATCGGGGACGTGGTCGCCGGGGTCCCTCAGCAGCACGCAGTTGGCCGGGAGCTTCCCTGCGCGGACCCTCTCCCTGTTGACTTCGCTCTTCTCGAGGGCCCTCATGCTCTTCTGCGTGAACTCGTTGACGAGCGCGGCGGCTCGTCCCGCCCTGGCGTCGGGCAACTCGGGCGTGCACGCCAGGACGCTCTCGTTCGCCTTGGTCTTGCGCGCCGCGCCGAACCCTCCCACCTTCGCATAGGCCGGGTCTGTGTTCGAGACGGCCGCGGACAGGCCGCCCCCCGCCCTGATGACCAGGACCCCTCTGTACGAGACGGTGGCCTTGAAGTCGAACTCGGCGCCCTTCAGCTCTACGCCCCTGACGTCCTCCGCCAGTCTCTCGGCCTCTTCCTGGGTGAGGTCCCTCCCGGCGCGCCTGTCGACTATCCTCCTCCCCTTGACCGATGCGAGGTTGGCCCTCAGCGCCAGGTCGCGGTCGCGAACCTCCAGCCCCGAGCCTATCGCTTCCACGACGCCCCGGCCGGGGTACCGGTCCCCGAAGGAGTAGCCTAGCATGCTGAAGACGGCCACGTCGGACTCCGGGGCCACGCCTCGCCGGACGGTGGTGACCTCCCCGAGCCTGGACCTCCTGGCGACCTCGTCCATGTTGGGCGTCAGGGCCGACTCGAGGGGCGTCGTGCCGTTGAGCCGACGGTCGGGCCTGTCCGCGCAGCCGTCGAGGAGGACATACCCAGCCTTCATTGCCCCGGGTCCCCAAGCATGTGGATTTCTCCTTTCTGGCGGCCCCGTCCCCTCTAAGCTCTAATACCTCTGCGGCCGGGAAGCGGCCCATGGTCGAGATCAGGAAGGACTATTTCACTGAGAAGCTGTCGATAACGCTCCCCGACAGGGGCCTCAAGCCCGGTCAGTCGATACCTCAGAAGCCCGAGAAGTGCAACTACTGCGCGGGGAACGAGGAGATGACGCCCCCTGCAGACCTTGTGCTGGTCAAGAAGGGCGACACGCTGCTCAAGCAGACCGACTCCGAGGACGACGTCGTGAAGAACTGGTCCGTGAGGATATTCCTCTCGAAGAACCCGACGGTCACCGCCAACGCACCTCCTTCGTACAGCGACCCGCCGCACTACAGCGAGCCTGCGGTCGGATACCACTACGTCCTGGTCGCTACGCCCAAGCACGACCAGCCCTTCTCCAAGATAGACATCGAGCAGTGGACGAACATCCTCGCGTCCCTGCAGGACAAGGTCAGGTGGCTCTACTCGCAGAAGGGCGTGAGCTACGTGCTGGTCTACGCGAACAGCGAGAAGGACGGGGCGCCCACCGCCGTCCATCCCAGCATCCAGATAGTCACGACGCCCCGGGTCCCTCCCGCCGTCGAGGAAGAGGCCGACACCGTACAGTCGTCGCTCAACGACCTCGGGATATGCCCGATGTGCCAGGTAGTGGCCACCGAGACCGGAGGGCCGCGGCAGATACTGGCGACCGACTTCTTCATCTCGTTCTCCCCATGGGTCTCGACGCACCCGTACGAGTTCTGGATATACCCCAAGCGCCACATGACGAGTATCCTCAAGCTCTCGCAGAAGGAGATGATGGACCTGGCTCTGATGCTGCGCTCGACTCTGGGCGGGATGTCCAGGGCCCTGGACACTCAGACCTTCGTCATGGTCTTCCACAGCTCCTCGGAGAAGAAGACGACGAAACAGATACACTGGCACATAGAGGTCTACCCCCGGAAGGGCCCTCCGGGAGGGCTCGAGCTGGGAGGCGGGGTGTTCGTGAACGACGTCACCCCGGAGACCGCGGCCCAACTTCTCGGCGCCAGCGCGCGCAAGGAGCTCGCCCAGCTTGTGGGCATAAAATAGCTAGGTTCTCTTCAGGTCGTCCAGGAGCTTCGTGGGATAGGGGTCCCTGCCCAGCCCTATGGCCACGTAGTAGGCTGCGAGGTCCAGCCTGTAAGCCATCGTCAGCAGCTGCGGGAGGCTCGACTCCCCCCTTCCCCTCACCTCGACCGGAGACTTGCCCAGCGAGGCCAGGGTCTGGAACATCCTGTCCGTGAGCGCGCCCTCCCTCGCGCCCTCCGAGGAGTGCCGGAGGAAGACGGGCGCGAACTCGTCCCCCGAGTCCTCCCAGGCCTCGATCTCGTTGTGGAACACGTCAGGGATGGCGTCGAAGTACGCGTGCTTCTTTGCCCCTTCGTTGAATATCGTCTTGAACCTCACACCCACGCCGCGCGTCGCCCTGGGCCCGTAGATCGCCGGCGTCCTCTTCATCAGCCCGAGGGCCAGCTTCTTCGACGGGTTGGAGTCGAGCGGGACGCCGACCACGACCTCCTGGGCTTCGGCTTCCATGGCGCGGATGGCATCCTCGGCCTCCGCCCTGACGTCGACGCCCGCCGCCGTGCCTATCACGGACACGCAGGAGAAGACCATGAACGGGAAGAGATACCTGGGAGCGAGCGCCTGCGGCGTCTTCATGTGGGGCACGCCGAGCTCGTGGGAGACAGACATCAGCCTCCCGCCCGAGGAAATGGAGACGGCCCTGGCTCCCCTCTCCACCGCCGTCCTGAGCATCTGGATGGTCTCCTCGGTCTGGCCTGAGACGCTGCAGGCTATCGCCAGGGACCCTGACATGTCTTCGACCGGGACGTAGCCCTTGAAGACCTCAATCTGGGGGCCCGGCCTGCCTGACAGCCAGCCCGCGACCACGTCCCCGCCGGCCGCCGACCCTCCCATCCCCAGTACGTAGACGCGATCGAATCTGCCTCGAGGGACGTTCACTTCTGCCTCCAGCCCTCTCCTGGCCATCGAGGGCCACTCGGCGTAGGTCCTCCAGACCCCCTTGGGGTCGAACCTGCGCGCGGTCTCTTCGGAGAAGGGGTCTTGCATCTGCCTCACGAGTAGGGCGCCTTCAAGCCCTCAGCCTTTCGGTTTTATGTGTTGGTCTCGTGCCGGCCCACCCGCGCCGAGCGCCTCGACCTTGAGCTCCACCGTCACCACCCCGTCTAGGCCGACCTCGGCGAAGCACCCGTCCGCCAGCGGCCCGGCGTTGACCACTGTAGTGCCCCCGACGTTGTCCACGGCCCGCGACTCGTGGACGTGGCCCGAGAGGACGAGGACCGGCTTCTCCTGCTCCACGTACTCCCTCACCGGGGCCGAGCCGACGTGACCGGCCCTCGCCCTGTCGCACTTCGTCCTGACGGGAGGACAGTGGGAGACCAGGATGTCGACGTGCCCCAGCCTGTCCAGCACCGACCGCGCCGAGCCGTCGTCCATCTCGAAAGGGGTGCCGAACGGCGTGAGATTCGATCCTCCGAGTCCGCCGACGGAGAACCGCCCCAGCTTCGAAGCCGCACCGTGGAGCGACTCCACGCCCTCCGGGACGGCCATCTCCCGCCGGTCGGCGTTGCCATGGACGAAGATGACCCTCCTTCCTGTCGACAAGGCCCCGTCCAGGAACCTTGTCGCGAACTCTCCCGAGTCGCCTTTGGAGAGGTCGCCGCCCACGACGATCGTGTCGTAGTCCTTCCCTCTCCTGGCCACCCACGCGAGCGCCTCCTCGCTGGCGTGGACGTCGGAGAGGAAGAGGACCTTCACCCTATCCTTCCCTTCCTGACGCCGGCCTTCCTCCTCTCCGCCGCCGTCAAGGAGAAGACGCGCCTGATCAGCTTCTCCTGGGCCCTGCTGAGCTCCTTGTCGCGCCTCTCCATCATCCTCCGCTGCGTCTCTATCACCGACTCGAGCAGCAACTCGACGCCTTCGGAGGAGCCGTCGTGGTAGGTGAAGCTCGGGACGTCCTCTGACACAAGGCCGGAGACCAGAGAGCCGGGCCCTATTGACCGCCCTGAGTAGACGAGGGCGCCAATGGACACCTTCGCCATGTCGCCCAGGAAGGGCCCCAGCTTCGTCATCCCGGTGTCCCTCTCCTTAGCGCCGGCCCTGACCCTGACCGTCCCGTAGGTGTTCTTGAGGTTGCTGAACGTGCTCCCCGCGCCCAGGTTGACCCACTCGCCGACGTAGGAGTCTCCTACGTAGCCGTGGTGCGCCTTGTTGGTGTTGGGCATCACTATCGTGTTCTCGAGCTGGCCTCCGACCTTGCACCCCTCGAAGACCGAGGTCCCCCCGCCGACCAGGGCCGACAGCACCTTGGTCCTCCTGCCTATGTAGCATGGGCCCATCACGCGCGAGAAGCTCTCGACGGACGCGCCCTTCTCCACCACGACGGGGCCCAGCCTCGCGTCGAAGGTGACATGGTGCTCGACGTCCGCCCCTCCCTCCACCCTGAGGTTGGAGGCGGGTCCCCTCGAGTGCGCCGACTGGGGGAGAGGCTCCCTGTCGCGGTACTCGGGCGCCTGCTCGCCTATCGCCAGCCCGTTGCCCTCTATCAGGTCCCAGTATCCCTCGAAGACGCTGCCTTTCGGAGCGTCCAGCCTCTCCAGCCTCCTTCCCATCCTGGCCCCCTGCCTGACCGTGACCACCCCGGGCTCGATGCCGCCCAGATGCACCCTGGCCGCCACGAGGCGGCCGCCCTCGTACGCGGCGAAGGGCGTCCTCTTCGAGGTCAGCGCGAGCAGCCCCCTGCCCGGCCTCGCGGCCGCGTTGAGGAGGAGCGCGCCGCCTTCCTCCGCCTCGTTGTACCTCTTGCCGGTCGACTCCTGAGTGGAGTCTCGCAGCCACTCCCTCCCCCAGAGGGCGGTGTCGGTGGCGTCGCTGACGCTCTCGGCCTGCGCCGCCAGGAGGGTCTTCGTCCCCCACCGTAGGAGGCTTGCGTGCCTGAGCGAGACGAGGGGGCCGAAGCCTTCCAAGGCGTCGTCCTCGAAGACAACGACCTTCAGGCGGCTACACCTTCCCCATCTTCTTCGTGTAGAGCTCGTTGGCCGCCTTGTACGAGCGCCGGTCCCCGATGTCCACGAACTCGCCTTTCACCTTGAGGGCGTAGACCCTCTCGCCCGCCGCCTTCGTCCTCTCGAACGCCTCCTTCATCCCGTAGCTCTTCCCGCCCGGTATGTACGCGAAGAAGCCCTTCTCCATGACGTAGCACCCCACGTTGATGAAGCCGGTGATCTTGGGCTTCTCCCTCCACTCGAGCAGCCTCCCGTTCTTGTCCGTCTTCATGAAACCGTACTTCAGCTCGGTGCCGTAGTTCATGAGCACCATCGTGGCCATCGCCTTCTTGCTCTCGTGGAACTCGACCACCTTCCTCAGGTCGAAGTCAAGGATGGCGTCGCCGTAGAGGCAGACGAACCTCCCGTCCACGCTCGGCTCGGCGGTCTTGAGCTGGCCCGCTATCCCCAGGGGATGCAGCGAGGTGGCGTAGGTCATGCTGACGCCCCACTGCGAGCCGTCCCCGAAGTAGTCGGAGATCATCTTGCCCAGATATCCCGTGCAGACCACGACGTCAGAGACGCCGCTGCCCTTGAGCCACTCGACTATGTGCTCCAGGATGGGCTTGGGGCCGACCGGGAGCATGGGCTTGGGGAGAAGGAAGGTGTAGGGCCTGAGCCTTGTGCCGAGCCCCCCGGCCAGTATGACGGCCTGTAGCTTAGATCCCTTCAGACTGAGCTCGCCTTGGCGCGAGGGCGGCCAGTTCGCCCTTATACGCTTCGTCGGCGCCGGAGAGGATGCACGGGTCCACGACCAGCCCCCTTATCCCCTTGGCCATGACCCGGACCAGGTCGGTCCTGGTCATCCTCTTCTGCGTCCTCAGGAGGACTGGTTTGGACGAGGCGCCCGCGATCACGCCGATAGTAGTGTAGTCCAGCAGCGTGAAGGCCGCCCCCCTCCCCTGGGGAGGCACGGCCGCGGCTTCGACCGCCTCTATCTCCGGTACCTGGGAGAGCTGTCTGACCTGGTCGAGGGTGTAGCCGGGCGCGACGGCCCCTATCTTCTTCACTCGCTGGTCCGAAAGCACGAAGAGAGGCATCTGGTGGGCGTACATCTCCACGAAGCTGAACCCGCTGGACATTATCCTCTCCCAGTACTCCTCGTTGAGCTGCTTCCCCCCTCCCACGGAGATCCCGCAAGGGACTGAGACCGTGGAGATAACGTCGTTGATGTACGCGTCGTGCAGGTCGTAGCTCCCGTAGTAGCTGGGGGACGAGCCTTCGTCCCCGTCTATGTTCAGGACGACGGCGTCCGCGCCCGCCTCCTCCGCCTGTGAGGCGAGGGCCGTGCTGTTCTTTGGGAGGCTCGCTATCATGGAGTAGTCCTGCCCCAGCGGGGCGACGTCGAGGGGCCGCCTCAGCGCCGGGACTGACTCCATCTCTCGCTGAAAAGGGGCCGCCGCGCTTAGAAGCGGGGGGCTCAAATGTGGTTAATGGTCTGATGAACAAAACTACATCATGAGGCCGGCGCTCAGAGCCAGACCGTTATCCCGAGCACCAGGAATATGACGGTGAGGTACGGGCTGGTGATCTTGAAGAGAGTCCAAGCGGTCTCCCTCGACCTGTTCACCGCCAGCTTGGCGCTGTAGGCGAGGACCGCGGCGCCGCCCACTATCGCGGTCGCGGTGTAAAGCGGGTCTATGCTGGGCGTGAAAAGGAAGATGGCGACCGAGAAGACCGCGAGCAGGGCGCTCGTGCCGGCTATGCAGAACGCGGCCACCCTGTCCCCGAAGACCACAGGCAGCATGGGTATCTTGGCCGCCTCGTAGTCGGCCCTGCTGAATATGGCGAGGCTCCAGATGTGGGTGGGTATCCAGACCATGACCAGCGCGGACATGTAGAGCGCGATCGGGGCGAACGGGTCGGAGTGCGGGACGGCCGCATAGCCCACCAGCACGGGCATCCCCCCCGAGAACCCGCCCAGTATGATGTTCAGCCAGCTCCTGCGCTTTAGCAGAAGCGAGTACACGACGACGTTGTCCACGAGGCCGAAGAGCATGAAGCCCGCGGAGTAGGCGTTGATGAACGCGAGCGGTATCAGGACCGAGAGCGCGGCCATCGAGAGCCCGAAGGCGAGGGCGCGCGAGGGCGCCACCTCCCCGCTCGGCAGGGGCCTCTTCATCGTCCTCTTCATCATCCCGTCGATGTCCCTGTCGTGGTAGTTCGTCAGGACGTCCGCCGCCGCGCTCCCCAGCACCAGAGAGGCCATGCACAGAAGGATCAGCGGGGCCGAGAGCGAGGAGCCGGCGGTCTCGCGGTAGGACACGAGCATCGCCACCATCCCCGTGAAGACCAGCAGCCCCCATATCCTAGGCTTCGTAAGCTTCCAGTAGTTCGAAAGGGAGCGAGAGCCCGGCAACTAGGCTCGCCGCCCTGGCGGGCAATAAAACGTTACCGAGTTCTTCCGGACCAGCCCACGCCGAGCCGTTCTAAGGTTTAAAAGCCGGATGAGACGCAGCGAAAAAAGGCATGGCACTGACCGACCCTCTGCAGCTCGTCATCATCGGCGTCATAGTCGTAGTCATATTCCTGTGGGGGCCGCAGAAGATACCTGAGCTCGCCCGGGCTCTGGGCAGGGCGAGGAAGGAGTTCGAGGAGGGCTCGAAGGAGCTCACCGGCACCTCGACCCCGGCCCCTCCGCCGGTCCCCAAGACAGGGGACCAGCTCCTCTTGGAGACGGCGAGACAGCTCGGGATAAACACCGAAGGGAAGACGAGGGAGCAGCTTTCGCAGGAGATAGTGGCGAAGGCGAAGCCGCAGGCGTAGCGGCCTCCGCCCGTCGTCATACCCAAGCGTAAAATATCCTAGAGGAAGTGCAGGCGCGCGGTTTGTTCCTGGGTAGGCTCCCGTTCGCAGAGCACATCACAGAGCTCAGGCGGAGGCTGAAGGTCGTACTCGTAAGCTTCCTGATCATCCTCCTCGTGGTGATGCTCGCCCCCGTCAACCCGCTGCACTCGATCCAGGACCCTTACGAGTACATCAACCTCTCGTTCCTGACGGGGACGGTGGTCGCGGCCTTCCTGGGCCAGGTGCGGGCGTACCTGGTCCCGAAGGGCTGGCAGCTCATCGCCGCCCAGGGCATAGGGGAAGGGATGGAGATCTACTTCGTGGCGTCCATCGTCCTCGCGCTCGCCGTCGAGATGCCGATCCTGGCCTACGAGACCTACAAGTTCGTCGACCCCGCGCTGAAGGAGGACGAAAGGAAGCTCGTCTACCCGTTCGTGACGAGCGCCGCGATCCTCTTCGTCGTGGGGCTCCTCTTCGGGTACTACGTCCTCGCGAAGTTCCTCGTCATAGCGCTCGCCCCCTTCCTGCAGGCCGCAGGCATATCCTTCTTCATAGACGCGGCCTCCTTCTACTACGTCGTCTTCCTGATCATAGTCGCGACCGGCGTCTCCTTCACCAGCCCGGTGTTCGTGTACACGCTGATCCGCCTGCAGATAATCGAGGCGGACTTCTTCTCCAAGAACAGGGTCATAATCTGGTTCCTGATCTGGGTGGTCACAGGGCTCTTCCTCACGCCCGACGGGGGGCCCCTCCTCGACGTCGTGATCTTCATACCGATAACGACCATGGTCGAGCTCGCCGTCTGGCTCGGGAGACGGAGCGTGAGGGGGAAGCCTCCGCGCGCCGACGCGAGGCCGAAGTACGTTTGCCCGTCCTGCGGGGCGACCTCGGACAAGCCCGTGCTCTTCTGCGAGAAGTGCGGCAAGTCGATGGCATAGCCGGTATTTACTGCGCAGTAGTTATGTTTCGGTAAGTTCAAATAGGTGATTACCTATGGGTAAGTGGGCATGCGCGGTGCCGACACAACTACTTCTGAAGAGGGACGGCAGGACCTTGGTCACCATCCCGGTGCCCTCGCCTGGGGAGGAGGGGAGCCTCGGGGCGGCGAGCGCGGAGCCCCTCCTGAAGGAGCTGGTCGGGATCTTCTCGATAGCGTCCAACGAGAGGAGGCTGAGGCTGATGGTTGAGCTGATGAAGAAGCCTGAGACCAGGTTCACCGACCTGCTGCAGGTGGGGGTCAACCCGAAGCTTGTGCAGGACTGCGTCGGCCCGATGGTGGAGAGCGGGCTCCTGATACACGAAGGGAAGCGCGCGGGCTACTCGCCCTCGCCGAAGGGCGCGATGGTGATCACGATGGTCACCAGGGGCCTCGCCGAGCTGATCAGAGCCATGGAGGCGGACCGGCCCTGACTCTGTCCGACCGCGAGAGGTTCGAAAGAGAGCTCGAAGACCTGGTGGAGAGGGCCTCGAGGTTGATCGACGGGCCGGACAGACGCCCAGGTCAGGCCTGGGGCGTGAGGAGGTGCGAGATCATCGAGAGGGCCGACTGCGTGGTGGCCGTGCTGGACATCCCGGGGAGGGAGGCGAGCGAGCTCAGTGTCAGCCTGGACGAGGAGGAGATGAGGGTCGAGGGCCCCGGCCTCGGCGTCAGGGCGCCGCTCCCCTGCCTCGTGGACCCTCTCGGGCTGAGCAGCGAGTACAGGAACGGGATCCTGAGCGTCAAGATAATGAAGCCTACCTAGACGGGGGGCGCCCAGTCGGTTTTAATTAGACGGACGCAGCGCTCTAAACGTGACACAGGCGTCGAACAGGCGGGAGTTGTCGGCCGCGGAAGGGTTTGACTCGATCTTCGAGATGGTGAAGGTCGCCACGGAGAGTAGCCTCGGGATGCACAGGGCCGGGCTGACGCTGGTCCTCGGGGACATACCGAACGACGTCGGAGCCTACCACGAGATGGGCTCCAACGCGATAGTGATGAACCGGAACATACTGAGGGTGGTCGAGAGGGTCTCGAAGACTCGGGCGAGGAGGAACTCGTACGTCTTCATGATACTCACGCACGAGTACCTGCATAGCCTGGGCTACACGAGCGACAGGCAGGTGAGGCAGCTCGCGAAGCAGATAGCCGGGGAGTTCCTGGGACCGAAGCACATGGCGGCGGAGATGGCCGTCAGACCTCTGGACCAGTTCTTCCCGGACATGCGCGTGCTCGGCGCCTTCAGGGACAAGGGAGGGTTCGAGACGGTGGGCCGGTTCGACTCCAAGAGCACGCCATACATAGCCTAATGCGAAGAACCCGTAAATAAACGACCGGCTCGGGGCGCCTCCCAAGGGTCTCACGATGGCGCTAGAGTTCGGCCTCGTGGCCATCGACATCCTAGTCTCTTGGACCAGGATGGTCATCGCCCTCGGCCTCAGCATAGTGTTCGCCCTTGCGATCGGGATATGGGCCGCGAGGAGCAGCAGGGCCGAGAGCGTACTCCTCCCGCTGCTCGACATCTTCCAGTCCGTGCCCATACTCGGGTTCTTCCCCATAGTCATAGGAGGGATCTACGGCTTCATCCCGAACTGGGTAGGCGCGAACCTCGCCGTCATAGTCCTGATATTCACGAGCATGTCCTGGAACATAGCTTTCGGGGTCTACGAGGCGGTCAAGGCGATCCCTCAGGACTACGCGGACCTGCTCAACATGTCGGGCGCGAGCGTCTGGCAGAGGGTGAGGTCTCTGTACATACCGGCCTCGCTCAGCAGGATAGCGTACAACGCGCAGACGTCGTGGGCGGTGGGCCTCTTCTTCCTCGTGGCAAGCGAAATCATAACCGTCGGCTCCACGACCATACCCGTAGGCTACGGCATAGGCGTAGGGATCACGCAGTTCATCACGAGAGGGGAGTACGGGAACTACGTCCTGATGATCGTGGGGATCATCGTGGCAGTCATACTGTGGCGGTACATCTTCCTGAGGGAGTTCGCGCTCTGGTCCGAGAGGTTCAAGATGATGGAGGAGCCGAGGGACCAGCACAGGGACCCGCTGATGCGGTTCTACTCCTGGGTCAACCAGAGGAGCGTCTCGAAGCTCTTCCTCATCACCCAGGGACGCGGGGTGAACAGGTTCACGTCGTCCATAACGAGGTTCAGGAGGGGCTTGAAGTACGCCGTCCTCATAGTCTTCGCGCTCTTCGGCGTCCTCCTCCTCGGGAGCGTGGTGAGGTCGGGCGACCTCAGCATGCTGAGGATCACGTACTCCTCGCTGGACAAGGTC
Source organism: Nitrososphaerales archaeon (assembly GCA_030039795.1). Lineage (GTDB taxonomy): Archaea > Thermoproteota > Nitrososphaeria > Nitrososphaerales > Gagatemarchaeaceae > UBA183. The sequence goes on from JASHUU010000035.1 coordinate 17,886, forward strand.
GGGTCGACGGAGGCCTGGGTCCTGCTCAACCTCGGGGCCTCCTTCGTGCGCGTCTGGTACGTCTACGCGATATGCGTGGCGATAGGGCTGCCGCTGGGCATCGTCATATCGCTCAACTTCAAGCTCTACGACGCGGTCTCCCCGATACTCGAGGTGATCTCGTCCATACCTGCCCCGATCCTCCTGCCCGCGATCGTGCTCATACCCATCCTGGGGCACGCGCCTGAGTTCGTCGCCGCCCTGGTGATAATGCTCTCCGTGATCTGGTACATCATATTCAACGTCATGGCGGGCGTCAGGACGCTCCCCGCCGACCTGAAGGACCTCCCCAACGTATTCAACGTGGGCAGCTGGTCCGCGTGGCGCAACGTGTACATCCCCGGCGCCCTCACGGGGCTGGTCACGGGCTCCATCACCGCGATCGGAGGGGCGTGGAACGCCTTGATCATCGCGGAGTACTTCAGCCCGAGCTGCACGACGACGAGCTGCGTCCCCCTGACCCAGGTGAGCCTTGGAATCGGCAAGGTCATCACGGTGGCCACGAGCCAAGGGAACATCCTGACCCTGACTCTGGCGATCCTCTCGATGACGGCGCTGGTCGTGGCGTTCAACCTCATCGTGTGGAGGCGGGTCTATCACTTCGCCACGAGACGCTACACGTATAACCGGTAGGGGAGTCGGGGCGCTCTAATGTCGGCCGAGCAGGAGCAGCTCGCCCCGGCGAGCACCGTGGTGTCGGTGGATCACGTCAACCTCGACTATCACAAGGAGAAGGAGCCTCTTCCGGTGCTCGTCGACGTCTCCCTGCAGGCGGGGAAGGACGAGCTCGTGGCGGTCACCGGCCCGTCAGGCTGCGGCAAGTCCACGCTGCTCAGGATAATCGGGGGCCTGGTGAAACCAACCTCGGGAAGCGTGAAGGTCCTGGAGTCAGAGGTCAAAGGCCCGAGGACGGACATCGCGATAGTCTTCCAGAACTTCGTGCTCCTCCCGTGGAGGACGGCCCTGGAGAACGTCGTCTTCGGGCTCAGCTCGAGGAAGGACATCACCGAGGCGCAGAAGCA
>JASHUU010000036.1 GCA_030039795.1 Nitrososphaerales archaeon
CTGACCGTAGCTCGATGGTTTGACTACCTGAGCGTCCCTTCCATCAGCTCGCTCCCTCGCCCTTCAGAGCTTACCAATTTTGGCATACACCTGCCAAGTGTCAGAAGATGGTTCTTACGTGAGACGTCCTGCAGGAGTGGCATACAAGACAGAGCGTGGAAGCTAAACGCGGCTGACGTGCGGCCCCAAGCAAAAGCACTGGTCAGTCTCTGGTCACTTCAAGGGCGACTTCGTTAGAGAACGCGTAGCAGCGAGGAGTGGTAAGGTCAGAGCAGTAGAGGGAGTCGAAGGTAGGTGATGGGGCAATCAGGGAGACATTTCGACTACCTGGATATGAAATTGTAACATAATACTCTGTGTGAGGCGCGGAGTTCAAGGTCGAGACGACCAAGAGGGGGCGTTCTGAGACCACAGTTCCCGAGCGGGGGCCCGTTTCGGCAAAGGAATATGCAGAGAAAGCGAGCAGGCAGGCGAGCGAAACCAAAAGCGCCATCTTCGCCGCCTTCGGCACCTCGTGACCGGTGAAGTAAGCGACCAAGGGCAGAGAAAGTGTAACAAGCGCGACGAAGTAGTTCGAGAGTGCCTGCATCCCATTGATGGTCAGCCACGCGGTGAGAAGTGTAAGCTGACCGAAGCTGAAGACATTGTGCATAGCAAGAAGGCTCACCGTGAAGGCGGCGGCGCATGGCGCGGAGACATAGCACACTCCCCTTCTTATTCCCTGGTTCAATGAAGTGCTAGAGAGTGCGAGAGTCATTCCGACTGTAGAGATGATGAAGTCTGAGCAGATAGCGACGTCATGCGTGTCGTCGAAACTAAGGCCTGACGAAGTTCTTGGAACCAAGTGATGAGCCAGCCCCCAAGGGCCATACACTATGGTGGCGACGCAGAAGGCCCCCAGTCCAATGAGAGAGAAAGTGGCAAGACAGAGTCTCATCCTCTTAGGAAGAGAGAGGTTCAGAGCAGGAAACTTGACGAGCCATGCCACCAAAGCAAGCGCCGTGACTACTATGATTGCCTCAGATGTCTCGCCTAGAGTTATTGTTGGAGTAAGGAGATTGTAGTTTGGGTCATTGAAGAGGCCAATTTTGGAAGCGGCGGAGGCGATACTCTCTGCTGTTGCCATAAAGAGAACACAAGTCAGAGCCGCCATGAAGACCGCTAGCAGCGGTAGAAGGGTCGCGCGAAGCTTGGCCGGCACTCTTACTCGACTCACTCGAGTCGTGGAGCCTCGGTCCGCGTGGCGACGCTAAGAGGCATCGGGAAACTGGAGCATGCGACGAGGCCCAGGTTAGGGCTAACCTGTTCGCCAGTCCCATCATCGGCGACTGCGACAAAACCACGTGCTAAAATCGCTAGCCGTGTGCAGAAGTTATGGCCCTTGGGACTCATCTCGACATCAGACTATCCCTGCTCTCTTCCTTGCACTAGGAGGTAGTGGTGGCAGGTTTCATATCTCCTCTGGTACGTTTAGCCGCCGACCGCCCAGTCTCTTATCACTCTTCTGCCCTCCCTCACCCAGCCTCTTCGAGCAGACGGCCATGGGCCTCGAAAGGTCAGACTGTGGTAGACCGAACTTGGATCAGGGTCGAAGGAACAAGTGACTTCCGCTCACTCGGAACGCCAGCATAAGCAATGCGGCAACAGAGTTGCACAGGAGGAAGACTCGGGTGAGCAACCGAGGGCTATCCCGAGTCGGACTGAGCAAGGGTAAAGAGGCCGCCGGTCACCGGCCGTTGACGTGGGCCCTGACGACCTAGCCAGCCTGCAGGCTCTGATTGACGAGAGCTCCGTGCGCGCGACCCCGTTCACAAGGAAGATAATGCCGAGGGCCATGACCGCCGAAGAGGTCAGGTCCCTGATGAACGGGAGGAAGGGGACGGTGATAGTGGCCACGGTCAGAAAGGATGGCTCCCCTCATACGGCGTACACGCCTGTGGCTTGCGTGGGCGGCTCGATGTACACCTACGCGGACCCCCGCTCGGTCTGCTACAGGAACCTCAGGCGAGACGGCCGGCTCTCGGCGGCCGTGATAGGCGGGAGCGGGTTCGTGTTCGTGGAAGGAAGGGCGGCCGAGGTCGGGAGGGTCTGCGACCTGGTGGACACCCTGGTGGCGAGGATATTCGAGGCGTCCGACGCGTGGATACCCAAGACCTCTGTGATGTATCCCTCACTGAAGGAGTGCCGGGCCAGCGTCTTCGAGGTCACGCCGACCAGGGTCATCACCTGCAAGGCGAGGGGCGCCTGAGCCCGAGAAGGGTCCTCCCAAGTGGGTAAATATCAGGGGCGCGCATCAGGACGCCGATGAAGCTTGACTCGGACGCGGCCCTGCTCATCGGGGTGTGCGCGCTGTCGATACTTGTCCTGGGCGCCGTGGAGTCCGGGAGGGTGGCGGGGGTCAGCAGCCCAGGGGGCGCGAATGCCGTGGGGCTCAACGTGTCGGCGGGCGGGACCGTTGCCAGAAGCACGGCCGTCACCACCACCGGGCTCGGCGGCTCAAGCTCGGGCGGCTCGAACCTGACCGGGGGCCCCGCGCCCCCGCCTGCGACCCGATACGTGACTGCGGGCTCTCTCGCTTCGGCCTGGCTCGTGCCTGTCCTCGCGGCCTGCCTTATACTCATAGGGTTCCTGTACCTTCGCCTGCCTTCGAGGCAGAGCAGCGTGGTCGACCTCGGCGCCGAGTTCGAGGAGATGCACCTGCAGAAGTCACAGCTCGAGGACGCGGCCAGCTACAGGGCTAGGAACGAGGCGCTGCTGAGGTACTACGCGCTCGTGAGGCTGGCGTGCTCGAAGATAGGCCTCGGGGACGCGGGAAGCGAGACGCCGAGGGAGTACATAGGGAGGCTCTCCTCGAGGCTCAGGCTCGACGCCAGCGAGGCCCGGGAGTTCGCGACAGCCGTGGACGAGGCCATGTACGGCCTGGAGGTGGCGCCCGAGAGGGTCGGGGGCCTGGCGAAGTTCATGTCGGCGTTCGCGGAGGGCGCAAGGAGGGCCGCCGTTGGAAAGTAGCCTGAGGTACGCGTCTGCCGCCCTTGCGGTGGCCTTCGCCGTGCTCTTCGGCGCCTTGGTAGGGCCGAACTGGACCCTCGACGCGATCTCGATGGCCGTCCTGGCCCTCGTCGTCCTCGTGCTCTTCTTCCCGAAGGTCGACCCGTACCGCGCCATAGGCGGGTTCTTCGGAGTCGGGATGGTGATGCAGGCGAGGGCCGCCGCGGCGATGCGTAACGCGAAGAGCCGCGACCGGGCGGTCCGCCAGCTCGTTTCAGAGGCGCCCCGCCCCCCGACGTCGCGGATCATCCACTACGCGAGGATGTCGAAGATGGCAGACGAGAAGTTCGCCAGGACCCACGCCGAGGGCCCCTTCGAGCGCAAGCTCCTCGAGAACCCGGACTGGCGGCGCCTGTCCGACGCGGAGTTGATGGAGGTCGCGGCCTCCGCGGAGAGCGGCGCGTAGCGCCGGGCCGCCCAAACAGTTTATCACCTCAGCCAGGCCGAGGCGCGAGCCGTGGACGTATCGCGGTTCTCCGAGTTCAGGAAGAAGCTGGTCGAGTCGGTCTCCAAGGTCATAGTCGGGAAGGACGACGTCATAGGGCTTGTAGCCTGCGACCTGGTCGCGGGGGGGCACATACTCTTCGAGGACTTTCCGGGCCTGGGCAAGACCACCCTCGCGAAGGCCGTGGCCAAGGCCATCGGGTGCGAGTTCAAGCGCATACAGTTCACCGCCGACCTGCTCCCCGCCGACGTGACGGGCACGTTCGTGCTGGACGAGAAGAAGGCGTTCAGGTTCCTCCAGGGACCGGTCTTCACGCAGGTGCTCCTGGCAGACGAGATCAACAGGTCGCCCCCCAAGACGCAGTCGGCCCTCCTAGAGGCGATGCAGGAGCGGCAGGTGACCGCGGAGAACCAGACGTTCAAGCTCCCCGAGCCCTTCGTCGTCTTCGGGACGCAGAACCCGATAGAGTACGAGGGCACCTACCCCCTGCCTGAGGCCCAGATGGACAGGTTCGCGATGCGCCTGAAGATGGGGTACCCCTCGTCCAAGGACGAGGCCGCGATACTAGGGATGCCCGCGGCTTCGGGGGACCTCGGCCAGGTCTACAAGGTCACCGGGGCCTCGGAGATCCTCGCGCTCCAGTCGAGCGTCGACTCGGTCTTCGCCGACGACTCCGTGAGGGACTACGTCGTCAGGGTCGCATCAGCCACGAGGAGCCTCCCGGGGGTCGATGTGGGCGTGAGCCCGAGGGGCGCGATACACCTGTTCCGGCTCTCGAAGGCCAGGGCCGCGTGCTCAGGCAGGGACTACGTGACCCCCGACGACGTGAAGGAGCTGGCAGTGCCGGCCCTCGCGCACAGGCTCACCCTGGCTGTGGACTACCAGCTGAAGGGCGTGACTCAGCAGGCGATCATAGAACAGGCGCTGAAGGAGCTGCCCGTGCCGAAGGTAATCGGGCCTGCAGAGTAAGCTCCTCATACTGCTGCTGGTAGTGGTGGCAGGCCTCTGGCTCTCGGTCGTCACGTTCGTCCCCTTCGCCCTGGCGGCCGTCCCCGTCTTGCTCTTCATAGCCTGGGACCTCAGGCGCAGACCTCCGCCCATCAGCGCGGAGACCCTGGTGGTCTCGAGGACGGTCTCGGAACAGAAGGCCCTGAGAGGGGAGCCGGTGCGCGTGGAGCTGCGCGTGGAGAACCGGGGGCCTGACGTCAAGGTCATGCTCGTGAACGACTTCCCGCCCCGCGAGGCGAAGGTCGTCAGGGGGTCGACCGCGCTGCTCTGCCCCCTGAAGGCAGGGGGGAGGGCGCGCCTGAGGTACGAGGTGACGTTCGACGAGCCAGGCGAGTTCAGCTTCCTCGACCCGACGTTCAGGGCGTCATCCTCCTTCGGCCTCTCGGAGAGCGCCACGACCATCAGGGCGCCGGCGTCGATAAGGGTCTACCCGAAGAGGACCACGGAGGAGACCAGGACCGCGAGGGCGAGGGCCTTCGCGTGGGCGGGGAACACGGCGTCGAAGTACAGGGGCGGGAGGGTCGAGTTCATGGACATCCGCGCATACTCTCCCGGCGACCCGTTGAAGTCGATAAACTGGAGGGCCAGCGCGAGGGCGGGGAGGACGCTCGTCAACGAGTGGCAGGCCGACAGGGGGCTCGACTGCGTCATCCTGGTCGACCTCTCCCCGAGGAACCTGCCCAGGGTCGGCGAGTGGAGCGCGAGGACCTCAGTGATCACCGCCTCCTACGAGCTGGCCGGCTCCCTCCTCGACTCCGGCAACAGGGTCGGGATGCTCATCATGGGGGACATGCTGCACAAGGTCAGGCCCGGGTTCGGCTCCCGGCACCTGAAGAAGATGGTCGAGTACCTCGTCCAGTCCAAAGAGGGGGAGGTCTGGAGCCTTGGCCACGCCGAGCCGTTCCTCGAGCTCTTCTTCAGGAGGCAGTACTCCACCAGGGGAGGGACGCTCTTCTTCGTAATGGCCGGGGCCGACGAGCTGGCGCTCGAGACGGTCGGCGCGCTCTCCAAGAGAGGGTTCGTGTGCAACTCCGTCCTCGTCAGCACGCTGTCCCAGGAGGCGGAGGGCCTCGTCGCCACGAAGTCCCTCGGGGCGGAGAGGGTGGAGTTCGGGACGAGGATGGTCCGGGCCGAGAACGAGGCGTACAAGACGGCGTTCGCGCGGGTGTCCAACGTATACGAGTGGAGCGAAGGAAGGGGGTTCGCCGAAGTGGGGGGGCGGGCGGGGCGCTGACGGCGAGGCCCTACGCGCTGGCGGCCTTCGCGGCCGGGGCCGCGAGCCTGGTGGTGCTCTGGAACCCGGTGGCCGCCCTCGAGGTCACTGCTGGAGGAGCGGGCCTGCTCGTGGCGCTGCGGAGGGGGAGCGGGCTGACAGCGACCGCGGCCTCGTGGGCCCTCTACCTGCCGGTGGCGTTCGCGCTGGGAGAGGCGGTCCCGCCCGTGTGGAACTACCTCGCCGCCGCGCTCTTCGTCATAGTCCTCTCAGAGATGATGAGCTTCGAGCTGGAGTTCTCCGCCGCCGTCTACTCTTCTCAGGGGGTGGACGAAGAGGCGGCCGGCCTCGCGCGGGCGGCCGGGGCGGCTCACGCGAAGGAGCTCGTCATGTACCTGGCCCTGGTGGCCCCGGTCGTCGCGCTCTCGGCCGCGCTGTCGGGAGTGACCCAGTACGCATCAGACCTCTTCGCCGGAGCGATCCTGCTGTTCCTGGTCCTCGTCGTCTACGCCCGGCGATAAGAGCTAGACTCCGGCTTGACGTTCGACCCATCCATCTTCGTGTCGCTCGCGCTCCTGTTCGGGATCGCGGCCAACTTCAGGGCCATGGACGGCTACTCCTTCCTCAGGGGCCTCATCGGGTCGCTCGAGCGGAGGCTCGGCGTGCTCTACGCGGTCGTGGTGGTCGCATGCGTCCTCTCCCCTATCGTACTCAACGACGTGGTGATCCTGATCATGACTCCGGTGCTCGTCAGGTATGCAAAGCAGCACCAGGTCGACGTCGCCCCGCTGGTGGTCGCCGAGGTCTCCTTCACGAACATCGCCAGCTCGCTTACTCCCTTTGGGAACCCGCAGAACATCCTCCTGTGGCAGGCCACAGGAATCTCGGCCGGCAGGTTCGTCCTGGGGACTTGGCTCCCGCTGTCGGTCTCCGGGGCCCTGACGGCGGTTGCTCTCTATTTCTTCAGGAGGAGGGAAGGCGGCCGGGGAGAGCTCCCTGCGCCCTCGCTGCCCCGCTTGCCCCTCTTCTATCTCGCCGCCGTCTGCGTGACAGTCTTCTCGCTGGACGCTCTCGCCGTCCCGGCGGCACTGACGCTCGGCGCGGCGTTCGCCCTGGGCGTCCCGTTCACTCTTCGTTCGCCTCGCCGCCTCTTGAAGGAGTTCGACTACCGGAGCCTCCTCTTTCTGTGCCTGCTGGTCGGCTCCGTAGCCCTCGTCGCGGCGCTCCTTCAGCCCGCCCTGGCCCCTTACGTGGGCCCTGCCGCGGCAGGGGACCAGCCCTACTCCGCGCTCTTCGTCGGGCTCACCTCGAGCGTGATGAGCAACGTCCCGGCCACGCAGCTGATCCTCGGGGCGGTGACGGTCACCAAGAGGGCGGCGCCCGCGCTGGCCGTGGAGGCGGGCCTGGCGGGCAACATCACTCCCGTGGCCTCCTTCGCGAACATACTCGCGCTCCTGATGGTCAGGAGAGAAGGCATGCGCGTGAGGAGGATACTACTCCTGCAGGCGGTCATAGGAGTCATCTCGTTCCTCCCGGCGCTTCTTTGAGCGGCAAGCCGGCTGCCGTTCCGAGAGCCGGAAGGAAGGTCTTGGAACCTGAGTGATGGCGGCGGCGCTTGGGCGCACTACCAGGGCGCAGACGGGAGTCGGCATGACTGTAGAACGGGCCGAGGCTCGGTAGCTTGAGGGTTCTCTTACGCCTGTAACCGTCGGGTAAAGAGGGGGCGGGGGAGTCAGAGTTGACCTAGATGATCTCCCTTCCTTTGCAGGGCGACGGCCTCATGGCTGGATGCGAATCGCCCCCCACCATCCGAAGGCCGTCGGCCCCTGAACCGTTGTCTAACGGTAGAGGACTGACTGTCGCCCCGACCGCGAGTGGGACTGAAACGACGAGGCGCCGATATGTTTTGAGCGAGTCCTTGCCGGAGATAGCCAGGAGGGCGTCCCGAAGAACTCGAACATAGCGTTAGGTTTGATCCAACGAGACTTCAGGCTTTGAAAGCGCGTGGTGCGTCGTGACGGCACCCGCGGAGGCAAGACGCTGCCATTCTTTTAAGGTGAAACGAGGATGCCTTCGATGGTTGTCGGGGGATCTGAAGGTGCTCCGAGGCCTGGAGGCGGTCCTGTTTGACTTGGACGACACCCTGGTGCAGACGACATACTTCAACGAGAGGTCTTTGGACGCTGCGATGAAGGTTCTGGAGGATAGGGGAGTTACGCTCCCCTTGTCGAAGGAGGAGACCCGGGCAGGACTTCTGAGGATTAAGATAGAGACAGGGGTCGAATTCCGCAGGGCACTTCCAGAGCTGGAGAAGCTCTTCGGCATGAGCGACAGGAAGACTCTGGTAGAGCTAACGCTGGCCTACGACGGGGCAGAGAACGAGAACATGAGACTCTTTCCGGCGGTGTCGGACCTATTGAGATTTCTCGTGGGATCAGGCATTGCTATAGGGGTGATAACGTCTGGGGACTCCTACAGGCAATGGAACAAGCTCATAAGGACAGGGATACAGGACATCTTCGACCTAGTCCTTATTTCCGAAGAAGTCGGGATGGAGAAGCCAGACCCCGCGATATATAACAGCGCCCTTCAACTGCTTAGACTGGAGCCGGAGTCGTGTGCCTTTGTGGGAGATAGGCTGGATACCGACATCTTAGGGGCAAACCGAGCCGGCCTCGTCAGCATTAGGGTCAGACAAGGGAGGAATGCAGCCACGGAGCCCAAGAATGGCGACGAGAAGCCAGACTTCGACTTCCCAGACATCAAATCCCTGATGGAGCGCCTCACAATTGCCTTCTCCACCTAGCGTCCGGCTACTGCATCGTAGGAAGATTAGACCTTTGCGACAATGTAAACAAAATTGCTACGATGCAGCAAAAGGCTTAATAGTATACTGGGATATACTGTAGTATACAATGAAGATAGAAGTGCCCGCGAGAAGGCAAGAGGATGTCCAGGAGCTTCTTGCGACCGTCGTGGGGGACAAGATGAACAAGGCGATCCTGATTTACATGATGGCAAAGGGGCGTTCTCATCTGGGTGAGATGGAGAGGGAGTTGACCGGGCGCGGGGTCGCCAGCAGGCGGTCGATTCACGAGAGACTGGTGCGGTTGAACAACATGGGGATTCTCAGGTCTAGCATGATACAGATAGAAATGAAGGGGGAGTCCAAGCCTATCACCGCTTGGGTCAGGCAGTACCATGTCTCGGTGGAGCACGAAGAGTGGATCAGGAAACTACTGGCTCCGAAGAGGGAGCTGCGCACAACTCCAGTCATCGCTTAGTCACCGAGCGGCTTCTGCCGTCGGTCAGACTTCGACAGTCGCCAAGCCGTCAGGCCGAAGGTTGCTGTCCCCCTGGCGTCTCGCTCCGCGATACTGGGACCTATGAAGAGCGCCGCTTGGACGGGCTGTGGACCTCCCACTCAGAGAATGGAATCTAGGGACTTCAGCCTCTGCTCCACAAGCAGATGGGGCCGGAACTCCTGTCGGAAGCCGCATCGTCCCTTAGAAAGAGCCGCGGGCGGCCCGTAGCCTAGTACAGTCTGTACATTGCCGACGACGACTTGGCGCACCCCGGAGCCGGAATCTGAAAGACGGAGCGGCCGTAGTGCACGCCGACCCCTAGGACCACGCAGCTGAGGGAGTCGAAGTTCTGAGTCGTCTCCGTTCGGCAGGCAGGTGGTTCGCCGGTCGTCGGGGAGGGCGGCCCTCCACAGCTGCTGACAGAGCTAGGGACATACGCCAGCGGAGCAAGGAAGAAGACCGCGACAATCAACGCGGAGGCCACTGAGAACCCTGCTGTCAGCGCCCTCATAGGAGAAGACGGCAAGGGGTTGCAGCTATTACGGATAGTTACCAGAATCCGACCGGCAGGGAACCCTTTAATGGCGTAGATTGGGCCACCGAACTGAAAGATACTTTGGTGCCGGGCGCCGAGGGCGAAGCGTTCGAAGAGGTGCGGCGGAAGAGCCTC
>JASHUU010000037.1 GCA_030039795.1 Nitrososphaerales archaeon
AGATCACGCAGGTCAGGGTAAAGATACTCGAGGGGAAGGAGAAGGGGAGGATCCTGACAAGAAACGTGAAAGGCCCCGTGAGGCTGGCCGACGTGCTGGTCCTGCGGGAGACCGAAAGGGAAGCCAGGAAGCTGAAGTAGCCGCCCTTCGCCGGCTGCGAGGCCTCTAACGTCGTCGAGCCCTTTATATTCCGTGGCCGAAAGGCCGTTCAGAAAGGGGTGCGGTAGTCTGAGATGTACGTTCCAAAGCGGTGCGCCTTCTGCGGCAGGGAAGTCCGACTCGGCTCCGGCATCCTGTTCGTAAGGAACGACGGCTCTACGCGCGCGTACTGCTCCTCGAAGTGCAAGGCCAACGAGCTCAAGCTGGGCAGGGACCCGAGGAAGCTGAAGTGGACCAGGAGGTCCAGAAAGCAGTGAGCGCGCAGGCGGAGGAGACGCTGGTCGTCGTCAAGCCTGACGCGGTCAGGCGGGGACTCGTGGGGGAGGTCATAGGCAGGTTCGAGTCCAAAGGCTTCAGCATCAAGAGAGTGTCGATGATCACCATGACGAGGCCGCAGGCGGAGGAGTTCTACGCGGTGCACAAGGACAAGCCATTCTTCGGCGAGCTGGTCGCCTTCATAACCTCCGGCCCGGTGGTCGGCGCAGTCCTGTCGGGGCGGGACGCGGTCGCCACCGTCAGGAGGCTCGTAGGCGCCACCAAGAGCTGGGAGGCCGCTCCCGGGACGATCCGAGGAGACCTGGGGCTTGGCCTGACCGACAACGTCATCCACGCTTCGGACTCCGCCGAGAGCTTCGCGAAGGAGCGAAGCGCCTTCTTCAAAGCTCAGAACGGGTGAAGGCGCGATAAGGAGCGGACCCGAGAGTGTCACAGCAAGGACCTCGGCTGAGGCAGCCCGTCGTAGTAGTCCTGGGCCATGTCGACGCGGGCAAAACCTCGATTCTGGACGCGCTTAGGGGCACCGCGGTCCAGGCCAGGGAAGTCGGCGGAATCACACAAGAGATAGGCGCGAGCTTCTTCCCACTCGAGACGCTGAAGGAGATCTGCGGCCCGCTGCTCGGCGGGTCCGGCAGCGACCTCCAGATCCCGGGCCTGCTCATGATCGACACCCCGGGGCACGCCGTCTTCTCCAACCTCAGGCTCCGCGGCGGCTCGGCGGCCGACATCGCAATAGTGGTGGTGGACGTCCTCAAGGGACTGGAGAACCAGACCCTGGAGAGCATCGACATCCTGAAGCAGAGGAAGGTGCCCTTCCTGGTCGCCCTGAACAAGATCGACATGATAAAGGGATGGAAGAAGGGCGAGCAAGGCCCGCTCCTCCGCGTCCTCGGGGCGCAGCCCCCCGAGTGGAACGACGAGCTTGAGGAAAGGCTGTACAACGTCGTGGGGGGCCTCAACAGGCTCGCCTTCGAGTCGGACGCATACTACAGGGTGAAGGACTTCCGAAAGCAGGTCGCGATAGTCCCTGTCTCCGCGAGGAGCCACGTGGGTATCGCGGAGCTCCTGACCGCCCTGATAGGCCTCTCGCAGAACTACCTCCGCGGGAAGCTCGAGCTGAGCGGCGACGCGCTCGGGGGCCGGGGCATCATACTCGAGATGCAGGAGGAGCCTGGGATTGGCCAGACGGCCAACGTGATACTCACTGAAGGCACGCTCAGGGTGGGCGATCCTATCGCCCTCGTCAGGCGGGAAGGTGTCTTCAAGTCCAGGGTGAAGGCGCTGTTCATGCCGAAGCCCCTCGACGAGATGCGCGACCCGCGGGACAGGTTCACGAGCGTAGAAGCTGTCTACGCGGCGTCGGGGGTCAAGCTTGTGTCGCCCGACCTCGCCGGGGTCGTGGCTGGGACGTCCGTGGCGTCCTTCGCGTCCGCCGAGCGGTTCGAGACCCTGAAGGAGGACATGGAGAAGGAGCTCTCGAACGTCGTCGTCAGGACGGACAACATGGGCGTGATCGTCCGGGCCGGGAGCGTCGGAGGGCTCGAGGCCCTCCTTCGGATGCTCGAGGAGAGGGGGGTCCCCGTCAGGCAGGCGGACATAGGGGACATTTCGAAGACGGACATAGTCGAGGCGGGCGTGGTGGCGGAGCACGACCCGTACCTGGGCGCCATACTGGCCTTCGACTCGAAGGTCCTGCCGGAGGCGAAGGAGTACGCCGCCGGGAGCACCATCTTCGTCTCCGCGATAATCTACGAGGTCATCGACAACTACGTCAACTGGTCGACGTCCAAGAGGGAGGCGGACGAGAGGGCCGCCCTCTCGAACCTGACCCGGCCGTGCAGGCTCAAGGTCGTGCCTGGCGCCTTCTTCAGGCGCAACGACCCGGCGGTCTTCGGGGTCGAGGTGTCCGCGGGGATCCTGAAGCCGAAGGTGAAGGTGATGTCCGCCGAAGGGGCGGAGCTCGGGACGGTCCTGCAGATACAGGACCAAGGGAAGTCGCTGCAGGAGGCGAAGCGCGGAGACAAGGTGGCGATATCAGTGGACGGCCCTACGCTGGGCCGGCAGGTCAGGGAGAACGACACCATCTACACCCTCCCGAGGAGCCACGAGGCGAGGGCACTCCGGACGAAGTTGCTCGGTTCGCTGAGCGAGGAGGAGCGGGAGGTCCTCGACGAGATAATGAAACTGAAGTCGCAGACGGACCCGATGTTCGGCTTCTGAGCGTTTATAACCTCGACCGCCCCGGCGCGGCTTCCAGATGGCGCAGTTCAAGCTGGTCGTGTCGGACCCGTCGACGGGAAAGTCCGAGGCCCATGAAGTGAAGGACGCGGGGGCACAGCTGCTCCTCGGGCACAAGATCGGCGACGTCGTCGACGTCAGCACGATAGGGCTCGCAGGCAAGGTGGAGATCACGGGCGGGAGCGACAGGGCGGGGTTTCCCATGAGGTCGGACGTCCTGGGAGGGGGGAAGAACTACGTCCTCCTCACCTCAGGCGTGGGCTACAAGGCGACCGAGGAGGGCGCTAAAAGGCGGAAGCTCGTCCGGGGGAACATGATAAACGAAGAGATATTCCAGGTGAACGCGAAGCGCGTAGCTCAAGAGCCCTCGAAGGACTAGGAGCGGGCCAGGGTTCCTGGTACCCATATTGAGCGACGGCGCCGGCGGTTGGTTGCTTAACCTGCCCAAAGTTCCTTCCTTCCGGCCGCAATCGAGTCGAGTGCCAGTCCGAGGCTCCAGCACCTTGTCGAGGAGTGTCGTGCAGTTAACTCGCAAAGGTTCGCCCTCGCCACGCCTAGGTACTTCCTCTCAACCACGATACGGCCTCTTCTCTTGAGCACCGCGTGCGCTCTCGGGAGCGGGGATGGAGAGGCTCGGGTAAGGCGCCTGCCGGTTGACTGTCCCATGGACCTAATGCCGGGTTTATAAGAAAGTGTGCGACCCTTGCTGGTAGCGGTTAGCGGCGTATTGGAAACATGAAGGTTCCGTGTCGCGCGTCGGGTTCGAGGGTTCCGGGGAAAGGGGCGAAACGTCGGAAAGCGGTCGCACTATCGGTTGCCATCGCTGTCCTCGCCGTAAGCATTGCTGTTGGGCGAACGCTTGGGGTCGGCACTGCAGACTCGAGTTCTAGTTCCTCGGCGAGTCCTGGCTCAAGTGCTCCTTCTCCTTCTGCACTTCTAAAGAATGCGAGCATGCCAGTACAGTGTGGTCAAACGGTTGCACCAACTGTCTTAGCCTCCGCTGTCATGCAGAACCCACAGTTCATCTCGGCAGAGGGCGGACTAAACTACGTTTTCGCGTATCAATATCCTATCAGTCAGACAACAACCGTGAATGGGACCACCACTTTGTTCAGTGGATTCCAGCTGGTCTTCATAGACTTTCGAGGTCAAGCCGGCTATTGCGGGTCGTCAAACGGGGCAGTCGGCGAGTTGTTCGTAGACGTATCGAGTGCAGTTGCTGCTTCGGTCACCACTGGCGGTTCATCTTTAGGTTCCATCAAGGTCTGGTACGTATCGGGGGAGCCTGTCTAGGCGGTTCAAGTGGCGCGACACCTGCATATTGCCCTCGCGGGATTTGTGGTATTGTTCATTCTGTTAGTGAGTTTTTCTCAGCCTATCTTGGCATCGTCAAACGGAGCTGACCAACAGACTCCCAACAATCAAATTCTGAACCCCAGCACGCCGGAGTACAACCAAGAGGCGTTCTATGGTGTTACCACTGCACAAGCGTTTGACTTCAACAACTCGGGCATATACAGTACTCAACTTAACGCCATTGTCAACGGTTGTACATATGGGGAGTCGGGGTGCTTGTGGTGGGTTCAAACGGTCGCTGATCTGGTAAACGGCACACTGGTATACGATCAGGCTTCTGGAGCCTATACGTATGACGCATTCATCTCATATTGGATTGGAGGCAATTGGAACAATGTTTGTGGGACGGGCGGAGACCTGTACAACATCGACCAGGCGGGTGCGACTGTCTGGACTTTCACTGTGTTCACTTCGAGTGGCTGGACAACTGGAGAGGAGGCGTACTCGCCGTCAGGGGTCAATGAATTCACTACGACCGCAAGTTGTCCTTACCCGTCGGGCTACACGGTGTCTTCCTTCAATACAGTAGAGGGTGTCGTGGTTGGTCAAGACGGAGGTCTGCACACCACATTCTCTCCGTTGAATTCGCTTCTGTTCAAGACGGTTCTCACGTTATACGGTAGTTCGACTTCAGACACCAACACTAGGGCGGGCACACAAACTGGCGAGTCGTCAAATCTAATTCAAAATGTGACAAGTGTTGTTACTGGGAACCCTTACCTATTGTATGCGAGTCTCTACAGTTGGTCGTTCCTCCAACAGGTGGTCAGCGTGTCGACCAGTGGCGGCGTAGCCACCGACCCTAGTTACATTGTTGGCTCTCCTGGATATCCCGCGCTAGGGTCTCCGGCAAAGTTGGGGGCCGGAAACTCAGGGGACTCAGCCACAATCATCGCCGGCTTAGGTGCCAAGGTCAGCGGGACTCTACAGATATACGGTTATTCATACGACAATGGTGATGGTGCGTACTACAGCTATATGCAGGTTAGCGTCTCATCAAACGACAAAACATGGACCGTAGTCTATTCAGGGGTCTGGAACCCGTCATCAACGAACTCCCCTTCTTGGATTAGAATTGCCTCCGTAACCGACATTGCTTATGTGAAGGTATACACCACGTACTATGACGGAGATAGCGCAAAGTTGTATCTGTACTCCGTAGATGTCCTTGCGTGAGTCGAGTGAAACCTAGCAAACGAACCACTGCTACAATAGCGGCCTTCGCAGTGGGGATACTGATTCTGTCCGACGCGGTCTATGTCAGAGAGACTGCGAAAGTGAGTCCGGTTCATGTCGATGTCATCTACGTGACTTGGGTGGGGCGCAGGAATGAAGCCGAATCTTATCAATTCGAGACCACGCTCGCTGCAGGAACCACATTCAACTATACGAGTCAATATAACGCAGAGTCCTACCAGTACACCATAGACAGCGTGACCACAAATACAAGTGGTTTCGTTGTCGCCGACACTTCTCCTCATGTTCCGTTCACTATCTTCATCGGCACCAACGCTCAGTTTGTGATTTATCTGAAGTGCCCAACCAAAACCTATTCAGGAAATGTCGAGATAGTCATAAAGAACTCATGAAAAAGTACTCGCTCAGAGTTTTGACTTGCCGAAACGTCTTTGGACGCCCATCACTCTTGGAGAAGTCAAAGTCCGAGTCCTGGGACATCCAATAGGTGACACGCCACGCTCCAGTCTTCTTTACATCGTGGCAAGCAGGCTACTCGCGATCAAGCAGACACTTGATGAACCGTGGGCAGGGGCGGCCCTTCGAGGAGACGGCGTCGGGCACCAGGGAGGCATCCCCCCGCTTTGGGTCGTGGATGGCACCCCTCGTCGTCGCAAAACCCAAGAGACGAACTCCCGAAGGAGCACGGTTCCCGTTCGACTGCACACAGACGATGCGCATCCCACGTCGACCTCACCCTCTGGCAGCAGTCCTGACAGCGTGGTCAAGAGGTGTGGAAAGCTGAAGTCCACCCTCTCGGACAATGGCTACCCTACGTAGGGTAGCCAGTGGCTATGGAGAAAGGACTGACCGACTTCAAGGGTTACCTCCCCGGGAGCAGAGTCAGGTTCGTCGCGGGGAGGATGAACCACCTTCAGACTAGTCGAGACATGGAGAGGTTCTTCGACACATTCGAGAAGAATGCTAGGTTCTTCCCTTTTTCCACGGCGATGCGCCTTGTCTTGGTACGACAAGGGGAGGCCGAACGGGGCGCTCAACCTGTCAAAAGTCAGAGACGAGGCCCAGATTTCATGGAATAGGATGACAAGGAATAGGAGTTCGTCGTCAGTTCCGCAGTGACTGGGGGCGAAGCGACTTCGATGAGACGACGAAGCCAATCAAGGAAAGAGTAAAAAACACCGCCTAATCCAAGAATTGCAAGAAGGGATGCACTCTGGCTAGGTTGGACGAGGTTGACATGAAAATATTGTCATCTCTCAGCGCGGACGCTTCTGTGTCCGTCCCCAAGCTGAGCAAGCAGCTGGGCATCAACCTTTCGGTCCTCTACAGCAGGATAAAGCGGCTGCAGAGGAGGGGCGTCATAGAGAGGTTCACGATACGCGTGAACGAGGAGAGCCTGGGCATGCTGGCGGGCGCCATAGCGGGCCTCAACATAGACCCGAAGCAGAGAGAGGCGATACTGACGGAGATAGAGAAGGTCGAGGGAGTGAGGCTGATACGCGAAGTCACGGGCCGCTTCGACATCCTGGTGAACCTCAGGGGCAGCTCGCTCGACGAGCTCCATCGCGCCGTCTACGACGTCATAGGCAAGCTGCCGGGCGTCATACATGCCGAGGTCTTCATGGAGGTCTCCCGGAGGATCCCGGCGGTGAAGTTCCGCCTGGCCGAGTGACCGCTAAGACTCATAAGCACGCTTCATCGTCGCCGGCTTGTGGATCCTCTCGTGCTGCTTGACCAGGCGGTGGCTCAGGAGAAGGTCCCTAGGGCGATAGCAAAGAAGGTCAGGCTGAGGATGAAGTATCTCGATGGTGCAGTCCTCAGGGCCGAGAAGGCGAGCGGCCTCGCCTATCCGCCGTACTATGTGGAACCCTCCCTCCCCATGTCCCGCGGAGGCGGGGAGTACGGGCAGGTCGGCATAATGTACGCCAGGGTCATCCCTACCGCCGCGCCCGGTGGCCTGGTGATACTCGTGCAGTTCACCGCGGCCCTCGTCGCGTTCGGGACCAAAGCGACCCTCGAGGCTGTCGCCGCCCACGAGTTCACGCACTATGTCGACCTGGTGAGGAGGCTGAGCACAACGAACATCGTCAGCGACGAGCAGGCCTCCACCCTCTACGAGGCGTCGTTCGCGGACGCGGAGAGGACGATCGCCCCGAAGCTCCTATTCTCCGAGAAGAGCCTCGTGGCCCTCGTCACGCGCAAGTTCAAGGCCGAGTTCGTGGACCAATCCCTGAACAAGAAGGTCGACGAGTCCTGGATAGGCAAAGGGCTCCCCGTGCGATGGGTCGGCCCCGAGGAGAACGTCGTCAGGCTGGGTGTCGGAGCCGTGGCCTCCGCCAAGTTCGACCCCAGAGTCCTCGCAAGGGTCGCGCAGATAAGAGAGAAGATGGCCGCTTGAGGCTCACCGAGGAAGAGGCCTCGATCGTAAGGGCCGCCGCTTCTTCTCTCCTGGACGAGTCGAAGATAGCCGCCCTCTGCGCATACGGCTCCAAGGTGGCGGGGTACGCGCGTCCGGACTCCGACTATGACATCATCGTCGTGGCCAAGAAGTTCAGGGACGGGGTTAGGTACAGGTACATGGACTCGCCCGCGCCTACCTCGGCTCTGGTCGTCGACGAAGGGCTGCTGGCTGAGGACGCCCGCAGCTCCTTCCTGGGCGAATTCGTGGCGGGAAGGCTTCTCAACGTGTACGAGCCCCTCTCCAATCCGGAGCTCCTGCGGTCGGCCGAGGTGACCTTCAAGCGCCGCGTCATGGTGGACGAGCTCCTGGAGCTGTCCTCTGACTACGGCGAGTTCGGGCGCCACCTTGTCGTGCCGTACGAGTACTTCCTCTTCCAGAAGCTCAACCGGAGGGCCGCGGTCTACCCGCCCGCCCACTACAGCTACGTCCAGACCTACACGTGCCCGATGGGGGCAGAGAACAGGGCCACGTCGGTAGAGGGCTTCGCTTCCGCCGCGGAGTCACTGATATCCCGGGGGCTGGTGACCGCCGAGGCCGGCGGCATCAGGCTCGTCTCCCAGAAGATGAGGGGGGACGCCTTTACGAAGCTCCAGTCGATGTTCTCCCTGACCACCAGGGGCGTCGCGCAGTATGCCGTCCACGGCTATGCCGGGAGGGTGGGCCTCTCCGTGTTCAGGAGGGAGGCGCAGTCCAAGTTGAAGAGGATGAGAGAGACCTCAGCGAGGCTCCCCGAGCTGGAGCGGCCCAAGTCCCTGCTGAGGCTGAGCGAAGGCAGGGTGATACCGGACGCTTCCCTCCTCGTCAAGGAGGTCGCGCAGATGCTCGGCTACTCCACCTTCTCCGCCAAGGAGAGGGACCTGGGGGAGCCGTACTCCACGACTAGGGTCCTGACGCTGAAGGACGGGTCGAGGGAGAGCCAGGTCGTGGTCAAGAGCTACTCGGACGTACGCTCGATAAAGTGGGCGCTCCTGGGCGTATGGGCCTCCTCGGCCAAGTTCAGCATGGCGCCGCTCGCCCGTCTGGACAGGGAGTACGGGATGACGGCAAAGCTGAGGGACATTGGGGTCCTCGTCCCGACGATAATGGCCGTGGCTCCCGACGAGAGGGTCCTCGTCAAGGAGTTCATCCCGGGGCCCACTCTCTCCTCGGTCATCGACGACGTGCTGAAGGGTGGCGGCGGCGGGACCGGCGAGGTGGCGGCATACGCGGGGCTCATGGCGTCGGTCCACGCGGCCGACATGGCCCTGGGCGACGCCAAGGCCAGCAACGTGGTCGTCTCGGACAAGGGGCTCTACCTCACCGACCTCGAGCAGGCGATCGAGAAGGGAGACAGGGCGTGGGACGTAGCGGAGTTCCTCTACTACACGTCGAAGCTTTCTGTCAGAGAAGAGAGGATGCGGGACGTGGCATCCGCGTTCCTGGAGTCCTACGCGAGGTCAGGCGACAGGTCGGTCGTGGCGAAGGCCCGCGGGGCCAAGTACTTCAGACCCTTCCAGCCCTTCCTCACACCAGGCATGGCGAGGATGCTGAAAGAACTGATGGCCCGATACTCCTAGGCCTTCGGGGTGTAGGTGGTATATCCGCAGTGGCCGCAGGTCAGCCTGTTCTTGTGGTTCGCCATGAAGTATCCCCTTCCGCACCTGGGGCACTCCTTTCTGAGCCGTGAGAGCGAGCCGCCGTCCACCTTGTAGAGCTTGCCTGCCTGGACTCTCCGCTTGGGGGCCTTCGGCTTCTCCTTCTTCTCTGGTTTCTTCTCCTCCGCTGGCTGGGCCCCCGGGGCGGGCGCAGGGGCTGGCGGGGGAGTAGCCGGAGCCGCTTCCTTGGCAGGCTGCTTGGACAATCCTACTTCTTCGCCTCCGCAGCGGGCGCGGGAGCGGCGGCCTTCTTCCTCTCCTGCCTGAGCTTTTCTCTCTCCTCCTTGGTGAGCATCCTTTCTTCGAGGTGGCGCTGGTGAAGCTTCTTCTTCGCTTCGGCCGACTCGTAGACGTAGAACCTCCCCAGCACCGCCGTGACGCCAGACTGACCTTCAAGAGAGACCAGCCCCACTCTGCCGGGGTCCACTCCGAGCTCCTTCGCGGCCTCCTCGACCGCGGCCTTCCTTGTCAGGCCCCCAGACTTGCCTTCGAAAGCCAGTTCTGCGTACGTCCTTCCGAGCACCTTCGAGTCCGTCTTCTTCAAGACCTGCAAGTTGACCGCCCCGCCTGGCCCAGCAATATTAAGTTGCGGGGCTCGAGTCCCGGCCGACGGCGGCTCGCCGCATGCCCGCAGGGCTCAGGCTCCAGAGGAGCGCCCGCGCCTCCGGGACGGGCCAGCCCTCGTCTCGGCAGGCTGCACCCCCATGGCGCGCATGACATCCTTGCTCCTCCTCCTGGCGGCTGCGTCCACCCTCACAGTCACCACGCCCACTCCAGGCTGCCCGTAGAGCACGAGCGCGGAAGCCGGCGCGAGGGCGATGACCGGCAGGGCTACCAGGTCCTCCTCTCCTTCGATGAGGACCCTGACGGGCTTCGGTCTTTCGAAGGCCGCCCTTACGGCGCCTATCGCCTCCGTGGTCAAAGTCCCCGCAGGGTTGTGGACCCTGATGGTGGTCAGGCTGGGGACCGCGGGCGGGCCCCTGCCCCTCCTCTCCTCCTTCCCGTCTACCACCTGGACGTCGGGGGCCTTCCCGAGCGACCATACGGTCTCCGTGGTCCTGTCCCCTACTGTTATGACCGTCCGGGCCCCGCGGACGAGACTCTCGAATGCCCCTCCGCGCAGCTCCGAGGTGACGTAGAGCCTGCCTAGTGGTCTCGCGAGCCTGGCCCGCATCCTCTCCGGCAGCCTGTAGACGGCCAACGCGCCTAGCTGACCTTGAGCGCGTACCTGCCCGGTTTCACGATGCCCAAGGTCTTCGCGACCTGAGACCTCTCCGCGTTGATGATTATTATCAGGCCGGACCACTCGTTGCTGAGCTCCGTGGAGCCGTCGTTGGGGCAAGCCTTCTCAGTGGTCAGCATCCTGCACTTCCTGCAGGCGAGCTCCCTCATCCGCTCACTTCTCCCTCTCTGAAGCCTTCCTGGACTTTACGGCCTTCGCCACGTCTTCGTCGATCCACTCGAGCGCTCCCAGGAACGGCTGCCTGCACGTCACTCCGATCTTCCCCATAGAGATGCCGTGACCGAGGCTCACGGCCGTTATCCTGACCCTCACCTTGCTCCCCACCCGCAGGGTCCGCTTGCTCTGAGAGGCCGTTATGATGCCAGACTTCACGTCGCTCGAGAGGTAGTCGTCCATGATCTGGCTGAGGTGCAGCAGGGCGTCGGCGGGCCCAATCCTGACGAAGGCCCCGAAGTCGGTGACCTCCACTATCTCGCCCTCGACGACCTCCTGCTTGAGCGGGTAGAATGTCAGGACCTCGAACTTGACCCTGTGGTACGTGGCCCCGTCCCCTGCGATTATCTTTCCCACCTTGTCTACGTCGACCTTGGTGACGAGGACGAGGTATCCGTGATCAGGGTTGATCGTGCTCTCGTACTTCAGCTTCAGGAGCTCAAGGGCGACCTTCTCCAGGGGTGAGCCGAACTTGTCTGGGGGGACGCGCACTACATCCTCTAGGTCGACTAACTGGAACATTAGCTGGTCAGAAACCGCCCTCCCCTTCAGGTGGTCGATTTTAATCTTTGGCCGACATGAAACGATTTCCGTCAGGCCAGCGACGGTGGGAGCTCCCGCTTGTGGGCTGTCTTCAGGTGCATCTCGACTATCCTCTCCGCGACGCTCTTGGAGACGCCGGCGCGCCTGGCCGCCTGGGCGGTTCCTAGACCATTGTCGAAGGCGTAGTGGAGGAAGACGTCGAGTTTGTCGTAGTCCGCGGGGAGCTCGTCCGTGGCTCTGTGTCCCGGCCACAGTGCCGGTGAGGACGGCTTGGCGACGATCCTACCCGGGACCCCCAGCACTCGCCCGAGCGCCCTGACCTGGGTCTTGTAGAGGTGCGCGACGGGGAGGAAGTCGGCGCCTCCGTCTCCCCACTTCGTGAAGAACCCGAGGCTGATCTCTGACTTGTCGCCCGTGCCCGCCACGAGGTAGCCCCGGCTGTTGGCGTGGTAGTAGAGGACGACCATCCTGAGCCTGGCCTGCAAGTTCGCCTTTGCCAGCTTGGACCCCCGTGTGCCTGCCGCCTTCGAGCAGGACTCCACCAGCCCCGATATGTCGGCCGTGGTCGCCCTGACTCCCCAAGACCTTGCCAGACCAGCCGCGTCGTCCATGTCCTCCTTTGGCGTGCTCCCTGAGGGAAGGAGGACGACGGAGACCCTCTCCCTGCCGAGAGCCCTCACGCACAAGGAGCCCACGACCGCGCTGTCGATCCCCCCGCTGAGGCCCAGGACCGCGCCCTTCGAGCGTGCCCCTCCTACGACCTTTCTTACGAACGACGCCACCCTGCCGACTTCCGCCTCAGCGTCGAACTCCATGCAGCTCTCGGGCACGGTGGGTCGGCCGCCCCTTCGAGTTTTAACCGCTTCTCCGGTTCAAAGGACGACCGCACGTCCCGACTTCAGCGTTATGACCTGCACGTGGAGTCTCCTGAGGGTGCTCGCAAGGGCCGCGTCCGCGGTGGCGACGGCGGCCCCCGCCTGCAGGGCCGCAGAGACTATCTCGTCGTCCGGCCTTCCGTCACCCGACTCGCCTGTCCTGAACCCTCTGGCCATCTCCAGCGCGACCCTGGCGGCCAGGGCCCTCTTCCCTCCTCGGGAGGAGAGGCGCTGCAGCTCGGCGCGGACGGGCTGGAGCAGTACCGGTTCGAAGCCGCCCACGGCATCGACGATGTCAGCCTTCCAAGCCGTGGGTCTCTCCGCGACCGCCATCAGGAAGCTGCTGTCGAATATTACTTCCTTGGTCATTCCTTGAGGACGCCCGAGCCGATCAGGCGCCACCTTTCGGCTATCCTCCTGCTCAGCGCGGCCCTCATGCCCGGCTCAGCCACCACTCCCTTCTTCAGGCCGACCTCCACGGCGTCGCTCCTCGCCGACGTCACCGTGGCCTGGGCGGAGGCCGTCCCGAGGTTGAGCCTGACGCTCTCTCCTACTTTCAGCTTCTCGACCTTCACCAGCTCGGCCGAGCCGACTGCCGTGTCCATGAGCCTCACCTCTATGGTGAGGTGTTCCCAGACCGGCGGTAGCGTGCCGGGTTTGCCGATGACGCTGCCTACGAGCTGGTCGCCCTTCGTGAAGGTGGGGTCGAGGTGCGTGCCAACTGCCACGAGGCCGCCGGGCCTCACCCTCTCCGCTTTACCCGCGCCCGTCTGGAGGCTGGAGACTCTTGTCACGACAGGTGCCGGCCTCCCGGTCCTCTCCTCGGCCATCCCCGGTGCGAGCTCGACTTCGTCTCCCACCTTGAGCTCGCCCCGCGTCAGGCTGCCGCCCAGCACTCCCCCGGAGAGAGACGCGATTTCAGCCCCCGGCCTGTTCACGTCGAAGCTCCTCACCACGTACATCAGGGCGTCGGCCCGCGAGTCCCTGTCGGGGGTCGGCATCACGTCCTCTATCGCCTCTATCAGCGCGTCGATGTTCAGCCTCTGCTGTGCGGATATGGGTATCACCGGCGCCGCCTCGGCCACCGTTCCTTCGACGAACTTTGCTATCTGGTCGCGGTTCTTCTTGGCCTCCTGGTCCGTCACGAGGTCGACCTTGTTCTGCGCTATCACTATCCTCCGCATGCCGAGCATCTGGAGCGCCTGCAGGTGCTCCCTCGTCTGCGGCTTGGGGACGGGCTCGTTGGCCGCTATGACCAGGAGCGCGCCGTCCATCAGGAAGGCGCCGGCAAGCATGTTGGTCATGAGGCTCTCGTGGCCCGGGCAGTCGACGAAGCTCACGGCCCTTAGGAGCTCGGTGTCCCGCCCGCAGACCGGGCACTTTGGGCTCGTGGAGTACGCCTCGGGGGGCGGCGTGTGGGCGCACTTGTAAAAGGCCGCGTCGGCGTAGCCCACCTTGATTGTGATTCCTCGCTTGAGCTCCTCGCTGTGGGCGCTGGCCCACTTGCCTGTGATTGCAGCGGTGAGGGACGTGTTGTGCGAGACCAGGCCTCCAACGCCCCCGACGAAGTTCGCGTGTTCCGGTACTGAGAGGTCGAAGATCTTCCCTACATAGTGTTCTGTCGTGACCTCTCTGACCCTGTCGAACTCCAGGGGCGTCGAAGCTAGGTTTCGGAGCTGGTCAACGGACGGAGCGACTTCCTGAAGGAGTTCTTGGGTCCTCTTCAGCACGTAGTCGGTAACTGCGGTGAGTTCGTCGTTGGTCCCGCCCTTCAGTATTCGAACGAGCCTCTTCCTGCCTATGCCAAGCTCTTCGCCCGCTGCGAAGAGCGACATTCCGACTAGCGCGAGGTGTCTCCTCAGGAGTTCTCTTCTCTTCGAGACCTTGGTCGCAGAGTCTTCAATGAGGTCTATATGATCCTGTATCGACTGGACCATAGCAATTAGTTTAGGCCTTGAGATTCTCCCGCTCCTGCTCAGTTCTTCGTATGCCTTGTACCAACTCGCCTTCATGACAGGTTGAATCGCGCTGATCGGCTTGGATGCTTCCCTCATCAGTCCTATTCTCCTCATGACCTGCCTCAGCGAGTCCACGTCCACCGGCACGCTTAGGTCGCTTTCTTTGCTGGCCCGTTTGATTCTTCCAAGGTATGCAAGGAGCGCCTGCTGTTTGCGGGCAGACTCGAATCCGATGTTCTGGGCGAAGAGTTGTAGGTTCCTTCTGCCGGAGATGCTGAGTCTGGTGTACTTCCGGGGTCCTGCCTTGACTCTCCTTGTGACCGTGTCAAACCTCCCGATGATACCGAACGAGGAGAGCATGTACGACACTATCACTGTGTTTCTCGGGTTCGCCTGGGACATGGAGATCTGGCCGCCGGCCCTTGAGAATTCGCCGTCCAACGAGAAGAACCACCTCAGGAAGGTGGCCTTCCACTCCAGGGGCAGTCTGCAGACCCACGGGAGGATGGGAGACTCGAACTTGTTCCCTGGCGTGAATCCGAACTTGAACCGAAGATAGTCGACGAAGACCCTCCTTTGTATCGCGTATTGGCCTCCCTTGTATTCTGTGACGTCCTGTCCCAACTTGGTCTTCGTGATGCGCAGGAACTCCTCGAGCATGCGTATCTCTTCGGTCTGCGTGACCACCACTCTATTGGGATGACTCGAGCCTTCGGACCAGACGAAGGCAAACCACTTGGCGAGGTCATTGTCGAAGTCGAATTCTCTCACTTTCCTGACATGTCGCGCGCTCCCGTGCTTTTGGACGGCAAGAAACTCGCCCGGCTCGAGTCTCGCAAGAGGCCCCTTCTTCAGGACGCCGTCGACTCTGCGTCGGGTCTCGCTAGTCAGCTTCCTCTCTCCACGGAGGATCTTCCTCCAACCATCCCAATTGACTCCTATCATTCTGGTGAATGTGGACTCAGCGATGCCCGCGATAATCCGCACCTGTTCGAGGGCTTCTGGGTTCAAGGTGTCGAAGACTTGGAATCCGTCCGTGGAGGAGAAGAGACGTTGATAGTCTAGCCAGCCGACGAGTTCGTACTCGTCCCGGAGCCTGGGGAAGGGGTCGTTGAACTCTACACTTTCTGGAAGAGGTATCTGGGAAAGGAACGCGACGTAGTCCCCGACAGCTAGGTCCTTCGACTTCACCCAAAGTATCCTTCCGCTGCGGTTGACCAGCAAGGGGTGCACCGGACTTACGGAGATTGACCTTCCCGTCTTCGTCCTTACGTTGAAGATTGGTCCTTCATAGTCTTGGACGTAGAACAGCGACCTTGCCGACGTCACTCCGAATGACGCGTTGACGCTTATCACCGCACTCCCATCGAACTCGTAGACCTGTTCGCCATCCAACCTGGAGACTAGCCTTCCCCGCAAGGAGACCGCGTCCATGATCTCCTGTCCTGTCATGGGCATCCCGTTCACCAGCGCGTACTGGTCAAACCTCAGGCACTTGCCGTGGTCTACATGCCCTGACGTCCCGATGTTTACTTCGGGCTGCTTTGGGAGGAGGGGCGCCTCTACACCCTGCGATACCAGATCTTGCCTTGACAACAGTTCTGCTCGCTCTCGGAGGGCTTCTTAAGTCATCCCGGGACTTGCTGCGGCGAGGCGCGCTACGCCTTGGGCGGCTGTGCTGCCTTCGAGCCCCGCGGCCTCAGGTAGTACAGCATCTCTGCCGCCAGCGCGAGGCTCACCACCCCCAGTATCGCGTCGAGCACGTTGGCGGCGATGAGAAGCAGGATGCCCAGCAGCAGGTAGCAGAGTCCGGTCGGAAACCTCACCTTCTCGAGCCATGTTCTTCGCATGAGCAGGGCGTACCCCGACCCCAGGGAGACGAGCCCGACGCCGACGAACAGCACTAGGATCAGCAGGACCGACGCCGCCCCGATCTTCGGCTGGTTCAGGCCGAGCGCCCCCAAGACGACGAGCGCCAGCCCGAAGACGGACGCGAGCGCCCCGAGGGGCTTCGAGTGGTTGGACGCGGGCGGCCCCCCTTGGCCGGCTGATCTCGCGGGAGCGCCTCCTGCCTGAGACAGCGGTGTGCCGCAGTTCGGACAGAACTTGGCTCCCGCTTTCACCTCGGTCCCGCATTCCGGGCAGAAGGGCAACGAGCCCCGACCCAGCCTCCACAATAGTTAAGGCTTGAGAGGGTATAGGAGGCTCGGGCGCCGGGGGACGCAAAGACGACGTCTCTTCGGCCATTGGAGTGGGAAAGGCGGGGATTGCGCTTATCGTGTTCTCTGGAGCACTCCTGCAGTCATAAGCGCTCTACTCTCTACCGTGCCTAGCTACAGCGACTGCTTATGGACTGCGCTTGTGCTCAGAAGCCTGAAAAAGCCCCTCTGGACGAATTGTCCACAGCGCTTATATGTAATAAACGGGCGGCATCATCGAAAAGACAGTGTATACACAATCTAATGTGTATGCGAAAAGAATTAGCTCAGGAACTCTTCTAGCTTTACTTCTCATTTCTGCCTTAGTCTTCCTTCTCCCGACAGGCGTGGTCAAAGGCTCTACGGGGTCTGCAGGCCTGGCGGGTGCCAAGCTCAGCGGGGACACAATAACCGCGTACACTCTATCGTCAAGTTACGTGAGCGTGTACGCCGGCGGCTCGGCTGTCAAGTCGATTGACGGGGCCAGCCCAGCCGAAGAAAACACCTTCGCTGTCGTGTTCAACGACGTGACATTCTCTGGAGGCCAGTTCGTGTTCTATCTGAGCACGAACGCCCTGTCAGAGATCAACACAACAGCTGGCGAGACGTCGGACATTGCGTTTGGGCCGACGTTCTATACAGCTAACTTCACGGACTACAACTGCGAGACGGCTTGCCTGGAGGTACCCAGCACGCTCACCGGAGTCGGTAGCGTGACGTACTATCAGGGCAACGTCGGAGGCGAGCAGATCGTAGCAGGTCCTATACCCCTTGAGATATCCAACGCGTACAAGTACATCAAGATATTCGACGGCACCTCGGGCGCCGTTGCGGTATCGAAGGAATACGTCAACATCCTGCCCGGGATCAAGGTCGACCCCAACGAAGGCGCTGCCGGCATCACGGTCTCCGTGAGCGGAGGCGGCTTCGCGGGTAGGTCGGCTTTGCCGAACATCGCGATCAACTACACCTACACCTTCACCGCGTGGGACAACGTGGCGACTCTCGAGAACGGGACATGGATCTCCTCGGGCATCACCAACAACGGCGGATGGTTCACAAAGACCGCGAGCATGCTTGACACCAAGCAGGCCGTCAACCCGCCCACCCACGGCAGCGACATCTACTCGGTGGTCATCACCTTCACGGCAGTGAACGGCTCGAAACTAAAGCAGGCCTTCACCAGCCAAGCAGGTGACGCTACCTTCACTGAATACAGCAGGGTCTTTAACGAGGTCGTGACCCACTTCGACGGGTCGACGGGCACGTACACCGCGCCATCATCCGGATGGGGCAATGACAGCGGCTATGCGCCCGTAGTGCCTCTCATCGACGTCTATGTGACCGGCACTATCACCGTCGAAGGCAACTACAGCAACGCGGCATCGTCCGTGACAGTGACGCTCGGCTCGTCTACCAAGACGGTCACGAGCAACAGCATATCGGGCGAGTACACAGCGACGATCACGATACCCAACCTACCAATCGGCGACAACACGCTCTATGTGAGCAACAACGGAGTCACCTACCAGTTCACAGTGTACGTCGAGCCAACCCTGGTCCTGACGCCGGACAGCGGCACCACTAGCGGCTGCAACGGGGCGCTGAACAACGTCTGCCCGAACGGGGCAAGTCCTAGCGACAACCCCACAACCGTGACGGTCACCGCCTACGGGTTCCCCGCGAACAACAACGTCTGGATATACTGGGACTCGATAACCTACATGGACGACCTTGCCTTCAACCTGGTCAACGCGTCCACCAACTCCATCGGCTCGTTCACCGCGCCAGTCAGCTTCGTGGTGCCCTCCCCCACGTTCGGAGGCGACCACGCGGTCTACGCTGTGGTGAACAGCACGACAGCATACCTCGGCCACAACGACACTGCGTACATCGTTGCGGAGTACTCGGAGTCATCGTCTAACTTCGACGTACTGCCTTCACTCGTCGTAGCGTCTGACAACGCCACGATCAACTCCAACGCCATCGGGTTCGTCAACGTCTACGCAGAGGGCTTAACGCCCGGCGTGACGTACATGGTCCAGGTCGACCACTCGATCTACAGCTACATCTACGGCATCGATGACTGCTACACGCACTACAACGGCAACGGCCAGATCAACTTCACCTCGACGGGCTTCACGCCTGGAGTGCACCAAGTGGAGATTACTCCATTCGGCTACACCTACGAGGACATCGACTACTACTACGAGAACTACACAGCTCCAGCGGCTTGGACGTACTTCAACGTCACGACCACTGGTGACTACACGGTCGAGGCAATCCACGGGATCGCCTCTTCAGTGACAACAGCGGTGAACAACGCACTCGCAAGCTTCAGCGTCAGTCTCACGAACATCCAGAACGGGGTTACCAGCATCCAGAGTACGCTCAGCACCGTCGCAAGCGACGTGAGCAGCATCCAAAGCTCGCTCTCCAGCTTGTCGAGCACGGTCACGAGCGACTTCAGCAGCGTGCAGAGTTCGCTATCTTCGATCTCGTCCCAACTCAGTTCCATCAGCAGCAACGCGTCTACGGCAGCCAGTGCGGCGACTCAGGCTGCTTCGAACACCACCAGCAACTCGTCGGGTATAAGCACGGCCCAGACATACGTCTTGGTCGTAGCCGTACTCGCAGCGATCACACTAGTTCTTGAGCTAGCAATATTAGTCAGAAAGCTGTCCTAAGCGGACGGCTTTCTCTCCCTTTTTTGATTCTCTAGC
>JASHUU010000002.1 GCA_030039795.1 Nitrososphaerales archaeon
GGAAGAGACATAAGGCGCCCTGAAAGCCGGGCCAATGTTGGGCGCGCCCAGCAGACGGCTAGACCTCAGGGCGATGATGGCGGAGCGGAGGGCGGTCGTTGCGCCAGGGGTGTTCAGCCCCTCGGCGGCAAAGGTCGCGGAGAAGGTGGGCTTCGAAGCGATTTACTTCTCTGGAGCGGGATTCTCCAACCTGCTCGCGCTCCCCGACCTCGGGGTCACCACGATGACCGAGGTGGCGAGGGCGACCCACGAAATCACCTCCCGCGTGCGCCTCCCGCTTATCGCGGACGCGGACACCGGATTCGGGGAGGCGGTCAACGTCGCGAGGACGGT
Organism: Nitrososphaerales archaeon; assembly: GCA_030039795.1. Taxonomy (GTDB): domain Archaea; phylum Thermoproteota; class Nitrososphaeria; order Nitrososphaerales; family Gagatemarchaeaceae; genus UBA183. Next base: position 334 of record JASHUU010000002.1, read on the forward strand.
GGTCGAGCTGAAGGCCGCAGGAGCGGCGGCGCTGCACATCGAGGACCAGGTCCTCCCGAAGAGGTGCGGGCACCTCGAAGGAAAGGAAATCGTCGAGGCGGACGAGATGGTGAAGAAGATCATCGCCGCTAAGGAGGCGGCCGGGAACGAGGTCATGATAATCGCAAGGACCGACTCCCGCTCTGTCGAGGGGATGGACTCCGCCATAGAGCGGGCCCGGCTCTACGCGAGGGCGGGGGCAGACATGATCTTCCCTGAGGCCCTGGAGAGCGGCGAGGAGTTCGAAGAGTTCAGGAGGAAGCTGAAGTTGCCGCTGATGGCAAACATGACGGAGTTTGGGAAGACGCCGTACATGAAGGCTGGGGAGTTCGAAAGGCTCGGGTACAGCCTGGTGATCTTCCCAGTGACTGCATTCAGGGCGGCGATGAAGGCTGTCGAGGCCACGTTCCTGAGACTGAAGTCCGAGGGGACGCAGAAGGGTCTCCTGCCTTCGCTGATGTCGAGGGAAGAGTTCTACAGACTGATAGACTACTACGCCTATGAAGAAGCGGACGAGAAGGCGCTGAAGGCGGCGAAGCGCCTGGGAAGACGTGCTTAAGGCGGAGTCCGGCCGGGCCCGGTCGTGGAAGCTCGCGCCAAGGTTCCGAAGGGCCTCGCAGGTATTTCGGTCACCGACACGTCAATCGCGAAGAGCGAAGCCGACGGCACGTTGCTCTACCGGGGCTACTCGATAGAAGAGATCGCGGCGAACGCAGGGTTCGAGGAGACAGCCTACCTGGTGCTGAACGGCTCGCTCCCGAAGAGGGCCGAGCTGGAGGCCTTCGAGTCAGGGCTCAGGGCCAGGTCGGTCGTCGACGGGAGGATATTCGGGATCATGAAGGAGCTCGGCGCCGGAGCCCATCCCATCGACGTGCTCAGGACGGCGGTCTCCGCACTCGGGAGCATAGACAGGGAGCAGGACGTGAAGGGCCAGCAGCTGTCCGTCGAGGCGAAGATGCCCGTTCTGGTGGCCAACTGCCTCCGGGTCCCTCGGGGAGGGCGACCCTTGGAGCCGCAGGCGGGGGAAGGGTTCGCGGGCGGGCTGCTGCGGATGCTTACCTCCAGAGAGGCGAGCGACTACGAGAGGTGGGCCTTCGAGAGAGTGCTCATCTTCTACATGGAGCACGACCTCAATGCCTCCTCTTTCACGGTCCGGGTGGTGGCTTCGACGCTCGCAGACCCGTACGCCGCGGCTTCGGCCGGGCTGGCGGCGCTCAAGGGGCCGCTCCACGGGGGGGCGAACGAAGGGGCCATGCAGATGCTCCTGGAGGTGAAAGAGCCGTCGGCCGCCGTCCAGTACGTGGACGACGCCTTCAGAGACGGAAGGAAGGTGACAGGGTTCGGGCACAGGGTGTACAAGGAGTTCGACCCGAGGGCGAGGCTCTGCAAGGGATACCTGAAGGAGATGCTGAAGAGACGCGGCGAGGACGACAGGCTCTACAGGCTGTGCGACACGCTGGAGGCAGAGATGTGGAAGAGAAAGAGGCTCCCGCCCAACCTCGACTACTATGCCGCGCCGATCTTTTACCTGCTCGGGATAGACATCCCGCTCTACACGCCGATATTCGCGGCCAGCAGGGTGTTCGGGTGGATGGCGCACTACAGCGAGCAGGTGTCTGAGAACAAGCTGATCAGGCCTGACGCGACGTACGTGGGCCCGACCGGGCAGAGGTACGTCCCCCTCGACGCGCGGTAGAGCTCATTTAGCCAGCATCCTGGCCGCCTCGCTCACTGCGAGCTTCCCTTCCAGCACAAGCTTGGCGAGCTTGTCGGCCTTCGGCGCGGAGAGCCTCTCCAGCCTCTGCATCGCGTCCCCCCTCGCGGTCTCAAGTATCATTCCTCTGACGCTGTGCAGCCTGAGCTCGGGGGAGCGGTCGAACCTCACGCGGACCGCGTCGACGGCGGCTTCCAGCTTCTCGATGCCGTCGCCCTTGAGCGCGGACACCTTCACCACAGGGGCGGACCGGCCCTTCGAGCCGCTCAGCATCCCGAGGAGGCTCACCACCATCCCGTCGGCGCCCTCCAGGTCGGACTTGTTCACCACATAGACGTCGCCCACCTCCATGAGCCCCGCCTTCGACGCCTGGACGTCGTCGCCCAGGCCGGGCATGAGCACCACGAGCACGGCGTGGGCTACCGCCACCACCTCTATGTCCGCCTGTCCTATGCCGACGGTCTCAAGGATCACGATGTCGAAGCCGGCGGCGTCCATCAGCTGGAGCGCCCCGGACGTGGCCCTGGAAAGGCCGCCAGACCATCCCCTGGAGGCCATGGACCTGATGAAGACGCCGTCGTCGCCGGCGTAGGCTTGCATCCTTATTCTGTCCCCCAGCAGCGCGCCGCCCGTGACGGGACTCGTCGGGTCTACCGCTATCACGCCCACCCTCATCCCCCTCTTCCTGTAGGCTCTCACAAGGCGCCCTACCAGGGTGCTCTTCCCTGTCCCGGGCGGCCCGGTGACCCCTAGTATGAACGCCCTCCCAGGGGGTCCCACGGCCTTCAGGAGGGCGGCCGCCCCTGCCCAGTCGTTCTCGACCACAGAGATGGCCTTCGCGAGCGCCTGCCTGTCTCCCCCGCGCAGCGACGAAGCCAGCCTGCCTGCATCCAACCTGGAACCCTTTCCCGGCCGGCGCCGGCGCCTTTTATTGGTTCGAAATGGTGTTCTCTTAACTCGTCGACGGTCATGCAGATCCCCTTTGGGACAACCACGCCTCCCTAGCCCAGGGCGCTTCGCAAGACTAGACGTCTTAGGCGCTCACGGCAGAACTGATGCGATGCTTCTCCCGCTCCGTCAGACTCTGGTCAGGGGCCGGCACTACAGATGGTAGACTCTGACAGCGCGAGGATAGCCAGACTGGTCGTCTCTGTATTCGTCAGGGCCTCGCTGCCGACGCTGGTATAGCCCACGTAGTATCCGCCGCCGGGTGCCTGCTCCAACAAGAGCGCCCTCATGACTGCCAGATCGGTCGTCTGGTTGGTGGGCTCGCACTGAGACCGTTCTGCGTAGAGGTAGAGGGCGAGCTCATAGGTCTGGTAGGTGCAGGGCTTGAAATGACCGACTCCGTCGCAGAACCCGGTCCCATCGAAGAGGTTCGTGGCCTGAATCAATCCGCTGTTCCATCCGGCGGAGTTACCTTGCCTTAGGGAGCACACGGCCTCTAAGAGAGCTGTGCCTGCGCTCTCTGACGGTGAGAGTGAGCCGGTGCCGTTGTTCAGAGTCACGGCGACCTTGGCCTGCGTCGAGTTGGAAATCGAGTAGCTCGCGCTGGTGTGTATGAGGTCGCACGGCGCACTCCAGTTCCCTCCGAGAATCATGAATTGGTTCAAGGCGCCGCCAACGCTCGAGGAGTAGTGCAATAGCGTCTCCGAGATGTTGTCGGCGATAGCCGCGAGCGTGGAATTGTCATAGCCGATGAGAGCCTGTCGAAGCGCTTCGACCGCGAGATAGTTGTCGCCGTACAGCAAGAACATGTCCGAGTTAGGGGACTCGCGGATTAGACCCACCTGTGGGTCGTAATTCGAGGCGAGGTAGTTCGTCGCGGCTCGGACCTGTGTCTTTGCAAGAGACGACAAGGTAGACTCGAGGTAGGACTCCTCGGCGTTCTGTTGGGCTATCTCTCGGTCGAGACTCGAAACCCGGCTGTTGAGCGACCAGTCGATTGTCGACACAGCCGCAACGAGTAGAGTGAGGATGACCAAAGCGACGACGCAGGCCCTTTCTCCGCGGGCAATGCAGATTTCCCTGAGGCAGAGTTGCTTGCATGTGTGATAAGCGTTCCGCGCCTTCGGCCTTCCTAAGCTCTGGGCATCGTTCTGCTGAAGGGGCTTTGAGTCGAGATATGGGCCTTGGCGCTCCGAGTCAGGGTTAGCCGGGCGTTCTCCCTTCGAACTTGACTCCCGCGGCCCCAGCTGGAGTCCTCCCGCGACGGCCCCTGCGACCTGACGAGGTCGTGGAGCGTGTGCATGTGTCGTCGAGTCGCACTTGAGCCCCGATGTCCCGAAGGCCATCTTTATCTTACCCCAAGGCTCCGTCGACCCGTCTTGCTGAGGGACGGGCACGAGGCCTACTGGAGAAGGAAGGCGAAGGAGTCGGTCGAGCGGAG
>JASHUU010000038.1 GCA_030039795.1 Nitrososphaerales archaeon
GTGCCCGTTCGCGCAGCAGATATGCACTGACCAGGAGCCGCCCCTGCTGGAGGTGGAGCCGGGCCGGTTCGCCGCGTGCCACTTCGCGAAGGACGCCCACGAAGCGTTTTTGAGTGGGCGCGACGGTCCTGTGGGAAGAGTTGAACAGGCGTAGCTTCGCCGCCCTCTTCGTCGTAGCATGCCTGCTGGCGGCAGTCCCCGTCCAGGCGAGCACGGCTGGCATAAAGCCCGGCGACGCCATGACCTTCGACTACACCATCCTCACGACCTACTCGTCGCCCAACGGGAACGTCACGGACTCGACGTCGACCAGCTTCCAGGTCCTCGTCACCTCGGTGAACGTGACGGGGTCGCTGGGGCAGTTCGGGTACACGGAGTCGCTGCTCGAGTTCAACACCACCGTCCTGCAGAGCGGGACGTCTGCGGACAACTTCACGACGTTCTTCAACCCCTACGACAACCAGAGCTACACTGGGAACATCGGGTTCTGGCCCGTCATCTACACGGACGTGAAGTCCGGGACGATCAAGGACCTTGAGCTGAGCGAGACCTACACGCAGAACACCACGTCGGGCGTTGCCACATACGTGGCTGACGAGTACGTCAACGCCACCATATGGCGGAGCGACGGCCTCATAGACCTCAACATGTCGCTGAAGGTGCCTTCGGGCAGCTCCACGCCCCTGCCAGCCGTGCAGTTCAGGATCCAGTACAACGGGACCACGGGCGTCATGCAGAGCTACGCGGAGTACGCGAACATCTACGGGTCCGTCGAGAAAATCCTCTCCTACAACCTGGTCGGGTTCAGCGAGACGAAGCTGCCGAGCTACAACTGGGTCGGGTACGTGGTGCTCGCCGCTGCTATCGCGGTAGTGGCCTACGCCGTGGTGACGAGGAAGTCTGGGCGGGAGAAGAAGGTGGCCCGGCTGAGAGAGAAGTACACGAAGAGATAGCCGGACCGGAGCCAGGGACACTTGTTCGAGCCCGCGTACAGGAGGAGGGCGAAGCCTTCGGCGAGGAACCTCGTCTTCTCCCTGGTGGTGTTCGCAGCCGCGCTGACCTTTACTCTCGCCGCCGGCCTCTTCGGCAGCCGGGTCTACCTGCCTCTGGCGGTGGGGGCCGCCTCGGCCCTCGGCGTCGCGTTCGTCCGGACGAGGGGCGTGAGGCTCGGGCTCCCGAAGCCCTACGGCTCGTCCCGGGTCATCAGGATAGACTCGAAGAGGAGCGCGAGGGACGGCCTGCTCCTGGTCCTGGGAGGGATAGTCGTCATCCTTGGCCTCTTTGGGAGCGTCGAGCTCGTGAGCCCCTTCCTCTTCTTCTTCCCGGTGACGTTCGGCCTGATGATGGGGCTGCCGCTCTCCCAGGCTCTGTTCTTCGCGCTTGTGTCCAGGCTCGAGGGGGCGACCCACTCAACGATATTCATCATAACGGAGGACATCACGGAGAACGGGAAGGAAGTCCTGCTGAAGTCGATAGAGGCTGCTCCTGTCACGGCGTCCGCGGGCTAGGCCCTCCCCGGAGCCGGACTCAGCCTAGGTCGCCCGATCCCTTCCATTTCAGCTTCGGGTACTCGGCCGAAAGAGCACCCGCTATCTCCTTCGCCGCGGCTGCGAGCGCGGCGCCGTCCGGGCTGCTCCCGATCATCCTCCTAATCTCTATCACGGACTCCGTCCGCGTGCTCGCCCAGAGGGGCACCTTCATCGTCACGCCCGAGGCGTCCCTCACCGAGACTATGCACCTGGGAGACTGCAGCTCGAACTCGATCACGTCCCCGCCGCCATTGACTATGAACTTGTAGCCGCGCTCCTTGAGAATGGTCTCCGTGAAGGCCGCGAGGCTCCTGTGGCCTGCCTTGACTATCGCGCGCACACGGCGTCCGTGTTGAGGCCCGATATAACCCTCGACTTCGCCACGCGTGTCAGGCGGAGCCTCCGCTGCGCGCTCTGCTTTTCTCAGAAAAGGGGGAAGGCAATTGAGACGCGAGGTCTCAATTGCTAACCTATCTAGGATATGGTGAAGCCTGTGAACTGGTACCAGGTGCGCGCCAGTCCGAGGTACGTGTAGGTGGCCGTGAAGACCACTTCGTACGAACCTGCGGTCAGCGTGCCGGTGCCGGATAGAGAGCCAGTGCATTGGCCCTCTACGTTGCTGAAGTGACCACCGGAGTATGAACCGGTGCAACTGAGAGATGCTGTCACTCCCGACTCGAGCGTGGATGTCTCCACGCCGCCGGAGGTGGATACCTTGTAGACTGCGATGCTGTCGGTAGTGAGGTTGGCGCCAGGGATGTAGACCCAGCCCGTAGCGTGTGTCGCGAGACCATCGCTGATGAGCAGAGTCTTCAGGTGTGTGTTCGTCGCGGCGTTGTACGTGTACTCCCTGATTGGGGAGAGCACAATGCCCGACGTGTCGGTGTGGGTCTTGTCGCCAGCAGCCGAGATTAGGCTGATTGACGTAGGTGCGCTGGTGTAGGTGTTGTCAGTGGCGTTGACTGTCCATGCGGTCCTCTGGTAGTTGGCATTGGCTGCGAGTACGCCGGCGCCAGTGGTTGGGTTGAAGGTCTCCATCCAGTATGGACCTGAGCCCACCTCTAGGTTCGCCAGATACTTCACTGCCTCTGTCGTCTTACCACGGTTGCCTGGCAGGGTGCACTTTGCCCAAGTGCATCCAGCTGTGTCCTTCGTGTATGGCTCGAAGAGGTTCATGGTACCCTTCTCGGTCGCCACCTCGTTCAGGTTGATGCCCTGGAAGACGTGCGCAGGAAGCACATCGACTATGACATCAGCGAGGTTCCACACGGTATAGCTACCGATGTAGAGGTGGATGCACGACAGACCGCCGCAGGTGGTGACTTGGTCGGATATCAATCCGGCCGAGCCGGCCATCTCACCGGTGGTTGGCGTGTAGAGGCTCGGGGTCCATGGCTGTTCAGCCAAGTCCCACGCGAACAACGAGAAGTTGTAGTCTTCCGCCGTGATGGGAACGTTGTCGGAGAATGTCATGTTGTTCCTGAAGACCAGGGTGATTTCCTCTCCACCCGAGATTGTCTGCGATGTGCTGGAAGGTTCTGAGCACCCTCTGTGGGCGTATGGCGTGCAATTGGCCACTTGGAAGTCGCTGACGCCAGTGCCTGAAGGCGTGGCGCCAGAGAATGGCTGGACCATCCAGTTGGTGGTCATCCAGTCCATGTAGCCGTTGATGGTCGTGATGTTTCCAGGCGAGACGCCCAGAGGCGAGTCGTAGATCTCGCTCCAGATGTCAGCCTGCCAGACCCAGTTGGTGTTGTAGAGCGGGTCCATTCCGCCGGGGTCGGAGACCGCGTGGATGGCATACTCGAGGTTGCCCCCATCGCCGAGACCGTTAGCCGTGGAGTGGGCGTTCAGGGATGTGTAGTATATGCCCGTGCTCGTGGTCGGGCCTGTGGTGTCAACGTTGGAGAAGCCGGCCCATCCGTTGGTGTTCACTGCCCAGAGCTGGCTCTCGAACCACCAAGTCAGGTATGGTAGCTGGTTCTGAACGACTGAGCCTACAGCCTGCGAGGCTGATTGCGCCCCGGTCAGACTGGTGGCATAGTACAGGTTGGCCGTGTCAGTGTTCATCGTCGCGTTGTTGTACGCGCCGAAGTTGTCTGAGAGGCCGCTGAAGAACGCGTTGAAGAAGAAGAAGGAGTCCACCGGGCCGTACACATTGAGGACCCATCCGAAGGTGTACATGTCCCAACCGTCAGAGACCGTGTTGGGGTTGGTGCTGTTAACGTGTGTGACGATGGGTATGCAGCCGGGCTCCACACCTGAGACGGCGACTGGGTTGAAGGTGCACGCGGCCTCAGCGGCCCCGTAGATCTTCGCGCCAGACTCGGCATCGGTGATGCCTACGCCGTGGATGTTGAGTCCGATAATCGACGCAGCAGCGATGACCTGAAGCGCACCGGCGCTCCTCAGAGGGTCGTCGCTTCTGTAGTCGAAGTTTGGTTCATACTCGCACTTGGACTTTGTCGATGAGGACCACGTGCTGATCTTCGCGGCGCAGTTAGCCCCCAACGTTGAGGTGCCAGCCTTGCCGGTCGACTTGCTCGGGTTCTCGTGCCTGTACCAAACTAGGCCGCTCACGAGACCGGAGAATCCAGCGCCGTTGAAGGCGTTGAGAACTCCGCCCGACGCGGTGTTGATGGTGCAGCTTGGGTCGTTGATTTGTTCATAGGGGTTGCCGGCGCCGTTGTATATCGCCGATGAGCAGTAGACCTGCCCATTGCCCGCTATCCCGACTAGCCCTGCAAGCAGAAGCTCGTTCTCCGCGTCGACCAGGTTGTACCCTAGGGCGCCTGCCTGGTAGGCGTACGCTCCGTACTGGCTTGTTGGGAGCCAGTATGGGGTAGCCGACCCTGCGATGCCGGAGAGCACAGTGCTCTGGAAGGTGGAGTAGTCGCTGAGGTATTCCATCGCCCTTCTGAATGCGACGCTGTTGATGTATGGCCTCAGAGTGTTGAATGCAATCCCTTCGACCGTGTAGCCGGTCTGTTCGCCTTCTGCGCAGTTGGTTCCGCATCCGTTGGGAGCGCTGTTCGGGAGTGAGCCGTAGGAGCCTACGGAGAGGGTCCATTCAGCCGCTTGTATGGAGCCTGAGACCAGGCTGCCGAACAATTGGGCGTCCGACCCTACAACCGAGAACGTAATTGTACTGGCTCGCGGGCCGTGCGTGTCGATCGCTGACCCTGTGCACACTGCTGTGTTACAGGGAGTGATTGCATAGACTGCTGAGGTAGATGAAAGTACTAGAAGTCCTAATGTTGCTAGAATGACGTATTTGCTAATCATATTTTCAGGCGCGAGTGTGCCTTCGCAAGCATTTAACGTTTATTACCAGAACACTGGCTTGAGGCATTTCCTGGTGCGGCTCGGTGTACATATGGGGTTTTCCGATTTCGGTTGTGCGAATGCTAGAAACACGTCTTTTGGGTCGTCGCCGGGATTAAGGTTGCAAAAGGTTAAGTAACGGACGGGCCTGACTGCAGGTGCTTGAAGACAGAACTGACGTCGAGAAAAATCCTATCCATTGGCTCAATGGTCGCAGGGGCATTGCTCTTGCTCGCACCAGCAATCGGCAGCACATTTGCGCAGACGAGCTTCACCTATCAAAACCCAGGTGAGGCGGCTTTCCTTAACGTCACCAGCAACAATCCAAACTCCAACTTCACAATCGTGGGAGCCGGCTCGAACGGGACTGGCTACCTAGTGACACTGCCCATCTTCGGGGCGAACTCATCGTTGGAGAACTACGCTCTCCTATCGTCTGGATACTACATCTCTAACGCCACCATCGTAAACGGCACAGACATCATCTCTGGGCTGATCTACGGAGCGAACGCAACTGGCGGAAGCGGCTACTACCTCAACGCTACGAGCGTTAGTGGAGTCCTCCAAGCCATGAGCTCCGTCTACCTAGTGACAGGATCCGGCAACAACGACACCGTGAACCTGTTCAACGGGTACACCCCAGACATCTACTCGGTAGTGACACCTGGCTCCTACGTCACCGTGAACATCGTCACGGGCGCAGGTAGCGCAACCTACGCAGTACAGGTAGGTTCACAGGGAACGGTCACCATCACGCCTTCACCATCTCTCGTGAACGCCACGACCACAGCCAGTACAAACGTATTCAACATCGTTTACGGGGATTCATCGTACTAGTGCTGCCTAAAGCGCAGCGCTAGTCACCCCCTTTTTGCGAGTCAGGATCAAGCGAAAACAGTTTACGTGTCTTCACGTGCTCATTCCAAGGTCGGGAAGCTGTCGAAACCGAAGCTTTCTGCTTAAGTATCCCGCAGTGCGCAAGTGGGGAGATTGAGCAAGGCTCGCCCCGCCCGTGGGCGCAAGAAGGGAGAAAGGAGGAGGCTGGTGGGTGCCTTGGTCGCGTTTCTCGTCGCACTTGCGATACTGCTCTTCCTTGTCATCCAGGTCCCGGCTGTCCACAACGTGGTCTTCCCAACGACTGTGAACACGGCTACGATAACCACCGGCCCAGGGGCGCCACTCGTTCACATCACCATCACTCCGGAGGCAGGCGGCCTTCCAGAGGTGCTCAGCTATGAGACATCGGCGCCGCTGGCAATCTCGTTCTCTGCCACGCCGGCGGGCGCGGGCCACTATTCTTACCTCTGGAACTTCGGGGACGGAACGACCAGCACCTATCAGGTCATAGACCACACCTTCCAGCCGGATTGCGCCTATGACATCACGCTCACCGTGACGAACACGGTAGGCCCGACACTGAGCGGGTCCATCTTCCTTTATGACCTGAGCGCCAACCCTGCCATCGAGTCGTGCCCGCACCAGGGGACGGCGGGGATAACCCCGATAATCACTGCCGGCGCCTCGACCGCGAAGGACCTCCCCGTCACCGTCCAGGTCGACGGCAAGAACATCCAGAACGTGACGACCGACAAGAGCGGAGACTGGTCGCTCAACGTCACTGGAGTCCTCCCGCCCGAGGTCGACGGGACGCGATACAACTTCACGACTTCACCCCAGAGCGTCACGGGCACGTTCCTGACCCTAGAAGGCATCAAGGCAACTCCGAGCACGGGCGAGCCTGGTGACGCTTTCGTTCTAGAGGGGCTGTCATACCCGGCGGACACCACTGTCTCGGTCTACCTGGGAGGCATAAGCCTCGGGACAGTGAACACCAACGCCACCGGATCGTTCGTGGCGAACTATACGGTACCGGCGGCGCTGAAGTACGCGGGCACATACGCCTTCACCACGTCGCCTCCAGTCCTCGGAGCCCAGGCGAGCCTAACTATCCCGGTGACCACGGCCACGCCGGCCAAGCCTTCCCCTATCGGAATCTGGCCCTGGGTCGCCGCTGCAGCCGCGGCAGCGATACTCATAGGGGCGGTGGCGCTCTGGAGGAGGAAGCCCTTCGTGTGGCTGGAGCTGGTCCAAGAGCCCGAAGCGGAGGCCGCGGTCCAGGTGTGGCAGATCCGTGTCCACGCCACCAAGAAGATAGGGAGGTGCACGGTCACGTACGGCCGCGTCAGGCTCAGGACGGGAGGGGCTCTGGAGGCGGTCCTGCCCAAGGGAGGGACTCTGTCCTATCGGACACCGGAGCAGCCGCCCGCCGACTGGGAGGTCGTGGTGACCGTCAGCGACGGGGACAAGGAGCTGCTCAACCAGAGGCTAGGCTCCATAACGGGGGCCAAGCCCGGCGTCGGTGCCCAGGGCTCCTAGGTGCCTGTGTAGATCACTCCGACGTCGCGAAGCGTGTAACTGAGCGCAGCACACACGACGGTCAGGTAGGCGAAGAGAACGAAGAGGTTCACGAGGCGGCGCCCGCCGCCGGCTTCGGCGCCCATCAGAGTGGAGGTGTAACGCACTATGGACAGGAACCCCATTGCGCTGAGGATCTGAATCGGGGCGAGCATGATGATCCTAGCTTGGAAGAAGGAGACCGCAGAGTAGCCGTAGAGGAAGACCCCCGCCGAGGTGACCGCCATCCAAGAGATGAGGAGCCGGCCGAACCGGTCCCCCAGGCCCGGCAGGGTCAACACGCCCACGATGGCCAGGGAGATTATCACAGAGTTCTCCAGGGCCCCGCCTAGGAAGTACCGCAGAGTCAGCGCCAGGGAGCCAAGCACGTGCGGGACGTTGGATATCGAGAGCGAACCCGACGTGCTGTCGAACACGTCCACTGTCCCGCTGAGCCCCACCAAGGACTTCTTCAACACGTCGGCCGAGAAGCTCACTCCGAGGACGGCCGCCACAGAAAGCAGCTCGAACCTCACGCCGGCCCGGTCGTGCACGACGACGGAACGCGAGGCCGTGAGCACGCAGTAGGCCACGAGGACAGCGAGGACCGCCGTCCAAGTCCAGGGATGCGTGAGAAGCAGCAGGACCGAGACGGCCCCGGACA
>JASHUU010000039.1 GCA_030039795.1 Nitrososphaerales archaeon
CTTCGGGCTCTGAAGTAGTTGAGGAAGTTGTACTTGGTTACGATACCCACCTGCGCAAGAGAGGCGACCCCCGGAGCGGCCCCGTCTTCCTTCGACATTTTCTACAGGGTCTCCTTGATCAGGCTCAGATAAGCGTCTTCCAGCCCTGATGTTTGCTCAAGGCTCATCGCTCCCGCCTTCAGTCCCGCGATGCTTTCGAACAGCCCGTCCTGAGTGATTCTGTTGGAGTCGAATTTGATTATCACGTGTCTGTCGGTGGACTTTGTGGCGGATAGCACTCCTTCTATGCCGGCAATCTTCTGCCTGATCTGTTCGTCGACTGCCCTTACGAAACTGACCTCGACAGCGCCGCCCCCGCCGGCGAACCTCGCTGTCACGTTTTCAATTGTGTCGTAAACGAGCAGCTTGCCATGGTCTATCATGGCTACTTCCTGGCAGACTTCGGTGACCTCGGCAAGGAGATGGGAACTCATGAAGACCAACCTGTCCTTGAGCGAAGTGACTATGTCTCTGACCTCGCTCATGCCTCGCGGATCAAGGCCGGTCGACGGCTCATCGAGAATGATCACCTGCGGGTCACTCAGCAGCGTGGATGCCACGTTCACTCTTTGCTTCATTCCTTTCGAAAACCCCCCGACCTTCTTGTTCTCCCATTCTGACATCTTTACCCTCCCTATCGCTTCGTCAATCTTCTTGTTTCGCTCCTCTCGGGGGACTCCCCTTATCTCGCAAACCATCGACAACGCCTCTTTGGGAGTCAAGGCTGGGTAGATTTCAGGAGTCTCGATCAGTGTAGAACACGACGCCAGGGCTCCTTTTTTGTTCCTGCTGACGTCAATCCCATTGATGGTCGCGGAGCCGGATGTCGCTCTGATCAGGCCTGTAAACATCTTCATTGTAGTCGTCTTCCCTGCGCCGTTCGGTCCGAGGAACCCGACGCACTTTGCCCCCTGTATCTTCAGGTTCAGGCCGGCTACGGCAGTAAAGCTGCCATATTTCTTCGTCAGCTGGACGGCTTCGAGGGAGGGGCTTGGCATATCAGTTCCGCTCCTATGAGACTACCTTCCTGAAGAGGTAAAGCGTTGCGCCCATAGTGATGAGTGCTATCAAACCGATTATCCCCAAAGCCTCCAGTATTTTAGTCCACACGAACCCGGTGAGGGTCAGGGCCCTGACGGCGTTCACCGCGTACGTGATGGGATTCAGATTGGAGACGGCCTGCATCCACTTCGGCATCAGTGCGGTCGGCACAAGCGCCGAGCTCATGAAGAGCAGGGGAAAGGTCAGTATCCCGCCGAGCGCGAAGACGGTCTCAGCACTCTTTGTCTTGAGGCCTATGGTAAGGGAGATCCCCGACCAGGCGAGGCCGAAGAAGGCCACTATCAGGAAGATCACGAGAACGCCTGGGATTCCAGTCGCGAACTGAGCCCCTAAGAGGAATGCAAGGCCCAATATTATGGCAGACTGCACTACGACTCTGAACGCATCGGTCAGCAGTCTTCCCAGCAGGATTGCCGCCCTGTTGACCGGCGTGACGAGTTCCTTCTCGAGGAAGCCCGAGGTCAGGTCGTCCACCACCGAAGTCCCCGACTGAAGCGCGCTGCTGAACCCGTTCTGCAAGACTATCCCGGCGGTGGCGAAGCTCAGGTAAGAGACCCCGGCAAACCCTCCTTCGCTCGCCAGCAGGACTCCGAACTTGCTGAACAGCTGTGTAAAGAGGACCAGGAAGATTATCGGTTGGAATAGGGAGAAGAAGAGGAGGATCGGCGTCCTTATGAGCTTCTTCACGGCCCTGACGAAGAGGACCTGCGTATCCGAAAACAGCGACATAGCTATCTCCTTCCCCTCCCCCACCTTCCCATCATCCTCGAAGGCGGCTTCACCAACTCCTCCGCGCGTATTCTGTGGCCCGTGTGCTTCATGAAGACGTCATCCAGGCTCGGCCTGGACAGGCTGATCGAGGAGAGCTTCAGACCGCTGGCGTCGAATGCTCTCACAATTTCGGGAACGAGGGTACTTGCGTTCTTCGCATAAACGGTGAGTCCGTCGTCTGAGCTCATTATGTTGGCTATGCCTGGGATACCCTCCAGCACCTGCTTCGCCTTCTCGCTCTTCCCGTTAGCCCCTTCGAAGCCTTCGACCGAGAGCGCGATGGCGTCGGCTCCTATGTCAGCCTTCAGCTCTGAAGGAGTACCGCTCGTCACAATCTGGCCGTGGTCGATTATCGAGAGGCGTCCGCAGAGCTTGTCTGCCTCCTCCAGGTACTGTGTCGTAAGGAAGATCGATATTCCCTCCTCCTTGTTCAGCTTGCTCAGGTGCTTCCAGATGGTCGCCCTCGACTGGGGGTCCAGCCCAGTAGTGGGTTCGTCTAGGAAAAGGAGCTTCGGCCTGTGAACCAGCGAGGATGCGAGGTCGAGTCTCTTCTTCATTCCTCCGGAATAAAACGCGGCCCGCTTGTTGGCGACGTCGGAGAGTTCCACCAGTCTAAGAAGCTCGTCCACCCTGTCGTCGAGCTCCTTGCCCTTCATCTGGTGAAGGTTCCCCTGTAGGATCATGTTCTCCCGCCCTGTCAGGTCGCCATCGACGACCGTCTCCTGCGCTTCCACGCCGATTTGGGTCCGTATCTCTTTCTGGTTCTTGTCCAGGTCCATCCCGAGCACGCTCACCTTCCCCGACGTCCTCCTGAGGAGGGTCGTCAGGACCTTGATGGTGGTGCTCTTCCCTGCGCCGTTGGGCCCGAGAAAACCGAAGACCTCTCCCTCGTTCACCGCGAAATCAATCCCGTTGACCGCCTTCGTCCCGTCAGAGTAGACTACGACGAGGTCCTGGACGCTAAGGACGTCTGACAACTTTTGACCACCCCGCGGGATGCGCGATTTAAGTATATCTAATGCGATATCTAATACGACTTAAATAACGCGCCTGCCGGTTCGAGGCGTTGGCCCGGAGTCGCACGCCGAGGAGGCTGCTCCACCCCCAGACCGTGCCCCGGGGTTTCCTCCGGTTCTACATCCTGACGCAGCTGTCCCGCGAGCCTGCCTCAGGATACGCGTTGATGCAGGGGATAGAGGCGAAGACCGAGGGGGCTTGGAGGCCAGGGCCTGGAACCATGTATCCCCTGTTGAAGAGCCTCGTGTCGGACGGGCTGGCGCGCGCGGGAGGCTCGGCGGGCCAAGCCGGCAGCAGGGCGTACTTCCTGACGCCGAAGGGGAGGCGTGACCTCGAAGAGAAGCGCCGGATGATGGCTGGGGTGGGAAAGAACGACAGGACCATGCTGAGCCTCTTCTCTGACCTCCTTCCAGGCAAGGTCTACGTCCCGTTGATGCTCAGCAGATACAGGGAGGGCGTCGCAATCTTCAGGGACAAGGTGTCGGAGCTGCCAACCCCCGAGCGGGCGGCCGCCCTCAGAGAGCTCCGCTTCATCATGGAGACCGAGACCCGGTGGATCGACTCGCAGCTGTCGGAGGGCCTGGAACGCCGCTCGGGCAGCACGAAGCGCACGGGTCCCTAGCTTTATGCCGGGCCAGCACGAGGCATGCGACGGGCGATGAGAAGAACCAAGATAGTCTGCACCATAGGGCCATCGAGCCGTGACCCGCGCATAGTCAGAAGGCTCATCTCGAAGACCGACGTCTTCAGAATCAACTTCTCGCACGGGGACCGGGAGAGCCACCTGGAAGAAATCCGGACGATCCGGCGCGAGGCGAGGCGCGCGGGAAGGACTGTGGCGATCCTCCAGGACCTCCCGGGCCCCAAGATTAGGGTAGGCAAGATAGCCGGCGGCGCGGTAGACCTCGCGAGGGGGTCAGAGGTGGTCCTCACGGGCTCGGACGCGGAGGGAGACGCGTCGCGCTTCTCGGTCAACAACCCTGACCTGCTCCGGGCTGTGAAGAAGGGCGACCTGCTTCACTTGGCCGACGGGCTCATCAGGCTCCGCGTCGACGAGAAGGGCGAAGACAGAGTCACCTGCACCGTGGTCGCGGGCGGCGTGCTCAGCTCGGGTAAGGGCGTGAACGCGCCGGGAGTCAAGCTGAGGCTCGACTATCCGACCAGGGACGATGTCGAGCACCTGAAGTTCGGCCTGCGCCAGCAGGTAGACTTCGTGGCCATATCGTTCGTGAGGACGCCCTCCGACGTCAGGGCGGTGAGAAGGCTGGTCCCGTCTGATGGGCCCATGCTCATCTGCAAGATCGAGAAGAGGGAAGCGGTAAGGAACTTCGACTCGATCCTCGAGGAGTCGGACGGAGCGATGGTCGCACGCGGCGACCTCGGCATAGAGGTGCCCATCGAGACCGTCCCTAACATACAGAAGAAGATCATCTCCAGATGCAACGACGCAGGCAAGCCCGTCATCGTGGCGACCCAGATGCTCGTCAGCATGGTCAACTTCCCAGTCCCGAGCAGGGCCGAGGTGTCAGACGTATCCTCGGCAATCCTCGACGGGACAGACGCCGTGATGCTCTCGGACGAGACCACCGTAGGGAAGTACCCGGTCGAGTCGGCCTACATGATAGACCGAATCGCCCGCGCGACGGAGGGCTCCCTGCTCTCTTTCGGACGGTCGCTCATGGAGGCGGAGTCGGAAGACACAGCGGAGGCCATCGGGAGGGCTGCGTGCAGGCTCGCAGAGTACGTCGGCGCCAAGACCATCGTGGCGCCCACCAAGACGGGCTCGACCGCCAGAAGGGTGGCCATGTTCAGGCCCAGACAGCCCATAGTGGCGCTGTGCACCGACGGGGCCGTCGCCCGCAGGATGAAGCTCTACAGGGGAGTCATCCCCGTGATCTCCAGGCCGGCGATGACGGTCGACAAGATCTTCGAGATGGCGGACACCGCCGCGATGAAGCTCGGCCTGGCGGAGAGGGGGGACAGAATCGTGGTGACCTCTGGGACGCCTGGCATGGGAGGGACGACGAACCTCATCAAGGTCTCCGTCGTCGGCAGCAGGGCCTGACAGGCTCAGCCGACATAGTCCATCAACGTCGGGTCCTTCGGCTTCCTGCCCCTCGCTTTGGCGGGCCCCGCCTCCACGAGCCTTCTCATCCTGCTCTCCTTCGAGAGAGTGCTGTAGTAGTACGACTCGTCGACCGTCCCTTCTGCAAGGAGGATGACCACCCTCCCTTCTGCTGTCCTTCCTGTCCTGCCCCTCCGCTGGATGTACCTTATCTCCGACGGGACAGCCTCGTAGAAGACCACCAGATCGACGTCCGGGACGTGCAGCCCCTCCTCCCCGATGCTGCTGCTGACCAGGACGCTGAAGGCGCCCCTGCGAAACTCCTCGAGGGTGGCCGACTGCGTCGCTTGGTCCATGCCCCTGCTCCCCTCCCTGTCAGACTGGCCGACGAACCTCCTGGCGCTGAAGCCCGCCGCCTCCAGGGTGCCCACGATACTTTCGACGGTGTCCCTGTACTGCGTGAAGACGATCACCCTCGAGACGGGACTCTTCTTGAGCTGCGACCCGACTATGGAGACCACCTCCACCATCTTGGAGTGGGGCACGCCCGCGATCTTGCGCGCCTGGGCCTCCATCGTCAGCCACTTGGGGTCCTTTAGGAGCGCCGAGACGGCCTTCCCCTTGTCCGGCCTCTCGTCCAACTTCTCTACATACCGAAGGAGCGTCGGGGCCCCCTGCGTCTCGACCATCTCCAAGGCGTGCAGGAGGGCGACCGCCTGGGCCTGGTTGATTATCGCGCCGAAGATGTACCCCTTCTGCTCGCCGCTGGCCTGGGCCGCCTTGAGCCTGGCCGTTATCGCGGCCCTTGCCTCAAGGAGGGCCTTCTTCGAGACCCTGTCGCTCCTAAGGAAACCGCCGGCGACGAGCTTCTTCACCTTGTCGTTGTACATCTCCCTTAGCCTGAGAGTCACCTCGTAGTACTCGTCGGGGACCTTCACCCTCACGACCTCCACCTGAGTCTTCTCGACGTAGCCTTTCACGTCGTCGCTCTCTTCGTTCCTGGCCTCCACGGCCTCGATGAACAGGTTCCTCTCGATCTCGTTCACTCTTTCCTTCGAGGCGCCGGGCGACGCCGTGAGGCCCAGGATCCTGGGCGCCAGCGCCTGCTCTTGGTATGCCTTCGCGAGCCTGGTGTAGGTGTAGTCCTTGACGCACCTGTGGGCCTCGTCGAACACCGTCAAGGCGACGTTCCTCAGAGAGACTCTTCCATGGCGGACGTCGTTGTACACTGTCTGCGGCGTCGCGAAGACGACGCGGGCCTTGAGCCAGAGGAGCTCCCTCTCCCCCGGATCCAC
>JASHUU010000040.1 GCA_030039795.1 Nitrososphaerales archaeon
CTGCTCGCCCAGGAGCCCGCACGAGCATCCGACCACGAGGTCCCTCATGTTGATCCCTGCGTCCGCGAGGGCCAGCGACGCCGCCGTGATGCCCGCCACCCTGGATCCTCCGTCCGACTGCAGGACCTCCACCCACACCTCGATCGCGGTCCTCGGATAGTCCTCGACCACCACTGCCGGCTCCAGAGCCTCTCTCATCACCTTCGAGATCTCTATCTCCCTCCTAGAGGGCGCGGGGTTCTTCCTCTCGTCCACGGAAAAGGGCGCCATGTGGTACCTGCTCCTCAGCAGGGCCCTGTCCGGGAGGACCTGGTGCTTGGGATGCACTTCCTTGGGGCCGTAGACCGCCGCCGTTATCTTGTTCTTCCCCCATTCGATGTGCGCCGAGCCGTCTGCGTTCTTCACGACCCCGACCTCCATGCGGATGGGCCTCAGCTCGTCCCACTTCCTTCCGTCCAGCCGCCTTCCGTCTTCCCCGATGAGCTTCCTCTTAGCTTGCATTCCCACCGACTCCAAGGTACTGCTCGACCTTCGCCCCCAGGTCTGGCGCGTGGGCCTCGCGGTCGACCATCTTGACCGCCTCCACGGCCTTCGCCACTCCTTCAGGCGCTCCGTTGACGACCACCACGCCGTTCTGCCCGACGCGGACGTCGCATCCCGTCCTTTCGCTGATCATGTTGATCATCGCACCCCTCTTGCCAATCAGCCGCGGCACCTTGGTCGGCGCAATCTTCACGACCTCTCCCGCGTCGACCTTCCCATATCCGTGGCCCCTTATGCTCAGCTGCGGGTCCCTCGACCTCTCAGAGGTCTCGATTCTGGCTCCGATCATGTCTCCCACCCTGAACTTCGAGGACAGGTCGTGGGTCGCGGGGGAGAACTCCCTCCCGAAGACGAAGGACGCGGGCAGGAACCCGTCGAAGCACGAGTTGATGTCGACCACCCACCCGAAGCCGTTGACGTCGACCACCTTCCCTATGACCTCATCCTCGGCGCGCGGGAGATAAGGCCCGGTCAGCGGATTGAGCCTCAGACCGTCCCTTCCGACCTCCGCCAGCCCCACCCTCAGGGCGATGTAGTCGTCCCCAGACTTCTCTATGAACGGCCCGAATCTATGGCTCCCGCTCGCTATCACGTCTCCCGGGATTACGTGCTTCCTCTCTACCACTGAACTTTTCACTTCACTACGGTCACTTGCGCCGCCCCCCTGGTCGTCGACCCGAGGCGGTCAAGCAGGGCGGGCTGTCCGCCAGCCGGTATTTCTACTATTGCGGAGAGCGTCCCGTCGGCTCCCCAGTCCTCCTTCAGGATGTCGCCGAAGTTCTTCATGATACCTATCGTCTGGCCTGAGTACTGCGCCGAGACCCTGACCTGGAGCTTGACCTTCTCCGACTTCAAGGGGAGTATCGTCCTCAGCTTGTCCACCACGACCTTCGCCTGCTCCGCCGCGTCCTGGAAGGGGTCGATCGACACCCTCGCCTCGTCCATCGCCTGCTCGATCCTCAGCGGGGGGTGGGGGAGGGTCGTCCTGGGGTCCACGAAGTTCTTCGATATGATCGCCACCACCGCCCTCCTCTTCTCTTCCGTGAGGCGCTTCCTCTGCTCCTGGGTGAGGTTCAACTCCCCCCTCCTGAGGATCTCGAGGGCCGCCTTGGCGTGGTCGTCCGTCTGGAAGTGGAGCTTCAGCTTCTCGCCGCTTGCCCTGAGGCCCTTGTTGGCGTCCGTGTAGACCTCGTCCACCGCTATGACCTGCGACGGCTCCACGTTCCTTCCCTGCTTGAAGCTCAATGCCGCATCCGGGTTGACGAGGATCTCGTAGTGCACGCCGTCCAAGGTCATGTGCACCGTCGTGAACCTCGAAGCCTCCTTGGTCCTCGGCCTTGCCTCCCCTCCTCCCCTCCCGAAGGTGCCGCTCATGTCAGCCCGCCGCTAATCAGGAGCTCTTGGAAGGGGGCTTGTCGGACCTGGTCTTGGCTGCCGCGGCGTTCTTTCCGATCTCCTCTTCCGTGAGGCGCCTCCACTTCTTCGTAGCTGTGTCGACGACCGCCACCTTGATGTGGGCGGTCCCCGACTTCTCCTCGCTCACTAGGTAGATGCACTCGACGGCCAAGGTTATCGCTTCGTCAAGCGAGAGTCCGCCCTCGTAGCTCTTCTCGAGATAGTCGTTGACCTGGTCTCCTCCCTGCCCTATGGCTATCGCCTGGAAGCCCGAGTAGTTGCCCGTCGGGTCGGCCAGGAACACCACCGGGCCGTTGTCCTCATCCACGCCGCCTATTATGAGTGACACGCCGAATGGCCTGACGCCCGCGTACTGGGTATACTGCTGGTTCATGTCTGCTATCCTCTTCGCGATGGCCTCGATGTCCACCGGCTCGTCGTACACGAGCCTGTTGCTCTGCGCCAACACCCTGGCGCTGTCCACCTGGATCCTGGCGTCCGAGATGTACCCCGCCCCGACCGCTCCCACGTGGTCGTCGATCTGGAACATCTTGTTGACGGAGTCGTAGCTCTGAAGCTTCCGTCCCTTCTCCTCTACCGCCAGGACGATGCCCTGATTCGCCTTGATGCCCACGGCGAGGCTCCCTCGCCTGACGGTCTCGAGGGCGTACTCCACCTGGTACAGCCTCCCGTCTGGAGAGAATATCGTGATTGCCCTGTCGTATCCTGCAGAAGGTGCGAACATTTCGTTTTCTTAGCTCCTTTTGCCCAACGATTTGGCTGGTCTTTTAAACCCTTTTGAGACGAGTCGGCAAAATTTTCCCAAAGTTCAAATCGGCCGCCCACCGCGGAGGCTTCGTTTGGTCAGCGTCCTCGCGGTCAACAACTATCCGACCGAAGAGAGGTTCCGGAGGCTGCGCAACTGCCTAGAGGAGGCCGGGGCGCTGGTCACCGCCATCGCATGGTCCGAGGTTTCAACGCAGAGGCTGGCGTCCTACGACGGCGTCGCGCTGAGCGGTTCACCAGACATGCTCTCCGACGACGCCACCCTGACGAAGTTCGGTGCCGAGGCTGAGGCGGTCAGGGACTCCCCTGTCCCGGTCCTTGGAGTCTGCTTCGGCCACCAACTCGTCGCACGGGCCTTCGGCGGCTCCGTCGTCAGAGCGCGCCGCCCTGTCCTCCGCTTCGTGAGCACCGACCTTGTCACAAGCAAGGGACGCCTGTTCGAAGGGCTCGACAGCCCACTGTCCCTCCTCGAGTCCAGGCACGAGGTGGTGGAGTCGCTCCCCGGGGGCTTCGACCTCCTCGCCAAAAGCGAGACCACGCAGATAGCCGCCATGAAGCACCGCAAGAGGCCCATCTACGGTGTGCAGGCGCACCCGGAGAGGTATTCGAAGGCGAACCGCGACGGGAAGAGGCTGGTTGCCAACTTCGTCGGATCGCTGGTGTAGCGCGCTTGCCTGTAGCCAGGGTTGTGTTCGACTCCAAGGTCTTCGACAGTCTGATGTCCTACGCCAGAATGGCATATCCGAAGGAAGGGATTCTGCTGCTCAGGGGGAAGTCGAAGAAGGGCGTGGTCGAGGTTACGAGCGTGATGATCCCTCCGGCCGCAGTCCACGGCGCCGCCTTCAGCTCCTTCAACTGGTACATGCTCCCTGTTGACATCTCCTATCTGGGGGTCGCCCACTCGCACCCCTCAGGGAACGTCTCGCCGAGCCACGAGGACCTTCTCCACGTGACGGGCAGGATCATGGTGATAATGGGCTATCCCTTCGCCAACACCTACAACCTGGGCGTGTACAACCACCAGGGAAGTCCGGTCCCCTTCGAGGTCCGTCCCATATCATAGGTCAGCGTCGGAGACGCGCGGGAACCGGCAGACGAATCCTTATATCAGAACCTTGAATGATGCCTGTCTCATGTCACAGTACACCAAGGGACAGACGTGGGGAGCATTGAAGAAGGCTTGGAGAGGGTACAAAGTAGCAAAGATACAGAAGAACACGGAGGACATGAAGAAGTACGCGGAGCGCATCAGGACTCTCCAGAACGAACTGGGACTCGCACAGGCGAAGTTCCCCGAGCTAGGTCTGAACTGAGACCTAACTCATCCTTTCTTTATCTTATATCGGGATGATTGGTGACTATCTGGTTCCTAAGCTCCTGAGCCTGGTTCAGCGAGAAGTCGGGCTCGCTGGACACCATGACCAGCTTGCTTCCTAGGTTGAACGTCATTATGTTGAGCCTCTCCCTCTTGATGAAGGTGAACTGGTTCTTCCCGAAGTACTTGTCCCACGTCTTGTCCGTGTTCAGCTGAATCGTCACATTCGCTATCAGCCTCAGGTCTTCGCTCTGCGGCTCCAGGGACGGAATCCCCTTCCTCATCCCGCCTGCTATCTGCACCCCCGTCGGGTCGAGGATCGTCGCGGACCTCACCCTCCTGTCGAACTTGAACATCTCGGTACATATCCTGTCCCACTGCACCTGCATCATGTCTACTCGCATGCTCCCGCTGAGATATAAGCGCGCCCCCGTATCACCGTCTCAGTCCCGCCCGGGCTGCCATCATGAGGTCGATAGAAGATGATGGGATTGTTTACCATGTTTGACTTCCGCTCTGAAGAGCCGGGGGCGGCCCCTATCATCTCAACAATGGCCCTTGAATTGGCTACTATCTTGCTTGGCCTAGGCGTGGCCGCGATAGCGGTTCTCTACGCCGCACCAAGAGGCTACATGGGACACAAGAGAATCAGGACCAGTTCGGTCTCTACATCGACACCAACAGTGGCGTATGAAGCGCCGCCGGCGCCAGCGCCTGCTGTGGAGGCTCCGCCTCCTGCGAATACGCAGGCCGAAGAGCCAGCGCCATCACCGGCGCCCGCTCCGGCACCAGCCATCTACGAGACGGTCCAGCCGGCGCCCGCCCCCGTGACATACGCGGCGCCTTCTACAACCTCATTCGGATCCCCTTCGATCACAAGAAAGCCGACGCGCACGTACCGACGAAGGACCGCCCCAGTGAGGAGCGCCTCGGCGGCAAAAGCCTCTAAGACGAAGCCGAAGAAACGCTGAGCGAGAGTCAAGAACACAAAAGAGCGTGGGTTGCGGCCTGAAACGCCCATAAACCCACACTCCGTTTCTTTTGACGCACATGACGACACGGCCGCAGATAGGCGTACACATCTCCGGTGCGAAGTCACTCGACCTCTCCTTCGAGCGCGCCAGAGAGATAGGGTGCACGACGTTCCAGATATTCACAAGGAATCCTAGGATGTGGAGGTTCAGCCCCCTGACCGACGAGCAGGTGGCCTCGTTCAAGGAGGCCAGAAGGAAGACCGGCTTCAGGACCGTCGTGGCGCACATGCCGTACCTCCCCAACCTCTCCTCCTCGGAGAGCGCGACGATGAAGATCAGCCGGTACACGCTGAGCGAGGAGGTGAAGAGGTGCGACTCGCTCGGAATAGACCACCTCGTGACTCACCTCGGCAGCCACCTGGGGAAGGGGACGATGGTAGGCGTCAAGAACGTGGCAGATGCGGTCAGGCAGGCTCTGGAGGTAAGCAGTGGAAGGACGAGGATCCTCCTCGAGAACATGGCGGGGCAGAAGAACAGCGTCGGGTCGAGGTTCGAGGAGCTCAGGATGATCCTTGACAGGGTACCTCAGGAGGGCAGGACCGGCGTATGTCTTGACACGTGCCACGCTTACGCCTCCGGCTTCGACCTGTCAGGACCGGAAGCGGTGGAAGAGAGCATGTCCTTGTTCGACCAGACGGTGGGCAAGGAGAGCCTGGGAGTCGTCCACCTGAACGACTCGAAAGGAGGGCT
Source organism: Nitrososphaerales archaeon (assembly GCA_030039795.1). Taxonomy (GTDB): domain Archaea; phylum Thermoproteota; class Nitrososphaeria; order Nitrososphaerales; family Gagatemarchaeaceae; genus UBA183. The sequence continues at coordinate 5,764 of JASHUU010000040.1, forward strand.
GGGGGACAGACTCGACAGGCACGAATTCGTGGGAGAGGGAAAGATTGGAAGAAGAGGGATGCGGGCCATCCTGCACCATCCAGCCATCAGGGACAAGCCGCTGATCATGGAGACGCCCTTCGAGGACGAGGAGAGCATGAGGCGGAGCCTCTCAGTGGCCAGGTCGCTCATGCGGTGACATTTCACGGTAAAATACGGCGCCCTTTACGACTCGTGCCGGCGGGCCCGTAGCTTAGTTCCAGCGATGGAGAGGACTCAGGTAGAGCATCGGGCTTTTAACCCGAGGGTCAGCGAACGCCCCCAAACGGGTTCGATTCCCGTCGGGCCCGCAACCAAGCTAAGAGGAGTCGAACCCACCAGGTCGCTAGCCACGTCGGGCCCGCCCCAGGTCCGCACGCGCTCGGAGGGCGTCGGTTCTACCGCCATCGCCAGTTCAACTCCTGAGATGAATGCGACAGTCAGACCGGTTGCGCAAAGCTTGTCGAACTTTGAGTCGAATGCGCTTCCGACGGCTTGGAGTTGAGGAGGGTCGAGGCCTCTATCCACGTTTGGACCTGGCAGAAGAGATAACGTACGCAATAGAGACTCCAGGAGAGAGAAGTCGCTTGAAGAAGTCGGCAGCGACCGACGATTCCTCGACCTCCTGAAGAGGCTCGGGCTGGACCAGGCGACCAGGCTGGCGTAGTCACCTCGAAGGGCGTGACTTAAGTATGTAGTCACCTATCAGATACCGTGCACGTCGAAGTGCGTGTGGTTAACGGGAGGAAGAAGTACTACCTTGCCGCCTCCTACAGGCTGGGCCCGCGGATAGCGAAGGCCCGCGTCTTCCTGGGTACGGACCTCAGTAGGGAAGACGTCGATAGGCGGTCAGTTGAGACGGGACGCGAGCTTGAGAATAAGATTCGCTCGGCGAAGTCCATTGGCGATCCATACAGGACTGTTCTGTCGTCGGAGGAGATGAGGGAGGTCTCCCTGCTTTCCACGAGGGTCAAGGTAAGACTGGCACACTTCAGCGAGGACGACTGGAAAGTCTTCACTGAGGAATTCACATACCACACTAACGCCATCGAGGGGTCCAGGGTTTCCAAACAGGAGGTCAGACAGATACTGGGCGACAGAGAGTGGCCCGAAAGAAGCAAAGAGGAAATATCGGAAACCCTTGGAGTCGCAGAAGCCGTCAGACGCCTCAGACACGCGGAGGACCCAATCTCGATGGAATTCATCAGAGAGCTGCATAGGACGGTCTTCAAGAACTCGAAATCCTTCGCCGGTCAAACGAGGCGCAAGAGG
>JASHUU010000041.1 GCA_030039795.1 Nitrososphaerales archaeon
ACAGTCGGGCAGATATACACCTATCCGGAGTACGGAGATCTATCATTCGCCTAGGTCAATACCATCGCCTGAATCCTCTCCGATGAGTTTCGTTTTCTCGCTGTTCAGTCGGCACTAACGCCCAGAGTCAGAGTCACTCAAAAGGTGACACTCAGCAGCAGACACAAAGGAGGTTTACAATGCATCACTGCCTCGACCTTATAGGGCGAAACGCTACAACCCGTCCGATCTCAGAGTAGTTTCGGGCAGGCCTCATCTGCGAACCTTCAAATTGCGTTCCGCGGTCTGGACGCTTTGATACAGGAAATGGCGTACGTGGTGTTCGAGGACCTTATGACCACGAATCTCATCGTGCATCCCGGAGACGTGTCGCTCAAGATCCATCGGGAAGACTGCGGGCGCTACAAGGCAAGGAAGCCCGACGCGACGACGGTGAAGTGGTCGGACCTTTTCGGAACCCTGGCCGAGGCCGAGGAGTTCGCCAGGGCCACTGGGAAGACGTGGGCCAAAGCGAAGTGCTGCCTGCGACGAAGCTGATTCAGGGGGCCGGTCCTTGGTCCGGACGCCCGTTTCACGGCCGGGGGGGGGGGTCGTTCGTCAGGTCCGCCCCAAGCGTGGCGATGTTCAACAGTCGAGCAAATTTCGAATTGAAAATCTGCTCAACTTTTGAGCATGGAGATAATCGACTGTCAAGCACATCTCGAAACGAAAATGTGCTCGACGCTGGAGCACGAGGATGATCGACTATCGAACATTGTAACGGGGGGAGCCCAGCATAGTCGCATACGTCGGGAATGAGACCTCAGCAACTCATCGAGTGTATGACCTACTGTTGGACCGAAGTGGCCGAGAGGTACCCCCCTAAGCACTTACCCCCCTACGTAATCCTGCCGGTCAACAAGAGTGTCCGAAGGATTGGGTCGTTGACTCTGTAGACCCCTTCCTGTTCGTCTATGAGCATGGCTGCCTTCAGACCCTCCAGGACCTTCGCCACCGTTCCATCGTTCACCGGCGAGCCCCTCCTTGCCGCCATGGCGCCCTTCACCTCGCTCCAGCGGACTGTTGTGGCTGCTGCCTTCAGGGCAGAGAGGTAGGCCTGCCTTCCTCTCTAAGGAGGTCGAGAGGTTCAGGCCGAGGGACATCCCTTACGACTCGATAGTCATCCAGAGGGGACAAGGATATGTCACTCTCGCGGCAATCAACTGGCTCGTCCTGCATAACGTCAGCGTCACGATCCTGAACTGGAGAGGCAACGTGCTGGCCCAGATCCTTCCCGAGGAGCCGATTTCCAACGAGCTGAAGATAACCCAGTACCGGGCCACCCTCGACGAAGGCAAGCGGCTTCTGATCGCTAGGAGCGTCATTGAGACGAAGGAAAGTAGGCAGCAGGAGTTTCTTTCGAGCCTCGGCAAGAACTATCCCGTGAAGGCACCGACCGTCCTTCCCTTCGCCAGTTCTAGGCTGGATGACATGGACTACCTGAGGAACCACGAGGCCAGGTACGCGGTGGAGTACTTCAAACAGATACAGAAGGTGTCATTCAAACTGGGGTTCGAGTTCAGAGGCAGGACCACAACCGAGCACAACCAGAAGGCCCCTGACTTCGTCAACGCCCTGATGAACTATTCCTATGCGCTCCTCCAGACCTACGTCAGACGGGCCATCAACGCGATAGGGCTGGACAGCTCCATCCCCTTCGTCCACGAGATAGGGAACAGCCGGGCGCTTGTGCACGACCTCATGGAGCTTTGGCGGACCAACTCTGACTATGCCGTCATCCAAACGCTGGAGCAGCTAGGCTTCAGGGACAGGAACCACTTCCTCACTGACACCTACGAGGCAATGCTTTCGCAAAAGGCCATCAGCCTGCTCTTCCAGAACTTCAAGCTCAACATGAAGCTGGAGGAAATCATACTGAATACGCGCAGGTTCGCCAGCTTCCTCCTGGGCAGGAGCCAGACCCTGGGGTTCAACTTGAAGCCGGTCGTTGTCAAGGAGACATTCGAGAAGGACGCCGTGAGAGAGATGATCCTGACGAAATCACACCGCGAGCTTGGAATGAACAAATCCACCCTCTGGTATCAGAGGAGGCGCCTCAAAGAAACCGGATCAATAAGGCTGTATGCCAAGACGAGGCAGCGTTTTGCATGAGTCATGTCACGATTAGGATGGCCTGTAATCCAATTGACGAGTCATAATCTTATTTCGAAGTTCTTCTCTTGACTGCTTTCCCGATAGACAGTTACCTAGTTCCGAATAGAGGGAAGGCGTGGCTACCAGACTGATGAAATTGTAGTTCTTCGCCACAGCTTGGACTACTTCTTTGGAGAACGGCGGTTCTCGTTTTGAAGGGTCTTTCAACCTGAAGTGATTGACCAAGAGAATCGTAAGAATCTCGACATTCTCCTTCTCGGCACTCTTTCGGAGGTGGTAGTCCACTGCCTGCCTGAGCTCATCTATCCGCGCATGTCGTTCAAGGCCTTTGACTTCCATGATCGCCAATTTGCTGCCATCTCTCACTTCAACATCATGTTGTCCCTCGGATTCAGTAATACTTACGTCAAATCCAAGCCACTCGAGGGTGTGTCCTACAGCATTTGCCAAGTCTTTCCCAGTCGAAGTAAGGAGCATCTCGAACTGTTCGAAATCCTTCATTTGCTTCTGGACTTCAGAAGATTCGCTGAGGAGCTTTACCTTCTCTGGGAAATAGTATGATGGCAACCACGGAATGAGTGGACGAGAGTTGGTAAAACTTTCAACCACGTGAACCGGGGCAAACAGTCTCACTTTCTTAGGTATCTCGTAGATTATCCTTAGACGCCCGGCTGAGATAAGCGCATTAACAATCTCATCAACCCTTGCGTAAGCTACCTTCTTCTCGGCCGCGATTTCAGCTGTGGAACAAAAACGCCGCCGGGAGATTATGAACGCGTCTATGAAGTAATAGACTTCGTCAAGTTCCTGTTGGCTGAGGGGTTTGTGCTTGGCCATTTGATGCGTTTACCGTTGCTCCAGTTGTGCCTCCATCTTTGCCCTCCTCTATTGTGGCTTTAGCCTTCTTGCGTAACCTATGAAGTCGAATCCTGACCGCATTGGGCGTCAGGCCAGTCATATTTGCAATTTCGTGCGGTTCAAAACCCATATCTGATAATACGCTCACCTTGG
>JASHUU010000042.1 GCA_030039795.1 Nitrososphaerales archaeon
AGTGCGATTGGGCCATCGCTTCCTTTCCAGATTGGACCCACTTTTGAGTGGGCTGTCCAACCCCGCGGGGGAGAGTCCGCTCGCGACGACTTCTCCGAGAATGTAGCACGTGCGAACAGGTAAGAATTATAAGGACGTTTTACCGCCTGTGCACTATGCAGAAGGTGGTGCCTGTTTCGAGCAAGGGCCAAGTGGTGATTCCTGCCCCCATGAGGAAGAGGCTTGAGATTGGGCGGGCGGTCGTGATAAAAGAGGAAGGGGGCATGCTACTTGTCGAGCCCTCCAAGACCATGGAGGAGAGTTTCGGCGCAGGCGGAGAGGAGATGGTGGAGGTAGCAGTAGAGATCTCGAAGGCCCGAAGAAGAGAAGTTGAGTCTGAAAGCTCGTAGTCTCGTCTTCGACGCCGGGGTCGTCTCGCTGTACTACGCAGGGGTTCCCTCAGTCAAGCCCTACTTCGACAGAGTCTTCACAGGGAAGTCACGCGGTTTCGTCTCTGAAGTGAACCTAGCGGAGTTCTACTACAAGACGGTAGGAAAGAAGGGAGCGCAGACAGCAGAGGTATGGTACCTTCAGCTTCGAAGGTCCAGTCTTAGGGTTGTCGCGCCGGACGAGTCGATTACGCGGCAAGCGGCGTTGTGGAAAGTCAAAGGAAGCGGGCTCTCGCTGGCAGACTGCTTTGCGCTTGCCACCAACGACGCCAAAAAAGGCATCCTACTGACAACTGACTTGAAGGTCAAAGAAGCGGCAGCTAAGACAACGGTCCACTTCAGACTGCCTACGTAGTCTCGCTACCAGAACGTTGTACCGTGCCCGTGAGGGCTGACCAGTCAGCGAACCGACGCTGCTTCTCGTCCGTCGTCCAGGCTAGGTGCTCGCCCACGGTGGCCCGAACCCTGCCAGGGTTCGAATCCCTTCCCGTCCATCTTCCAATCATCCGCTCTGAGGCAAGTCGACATGACTGCCCGGAGACAGTCGAATCTGGGTCTCCACGTTCAAAATCCGGCGACCGCATACCTGCCTCCTCCTCCCTCCTTCACCTCTGTCTCTGTTTCCTGATCATGTTTGCCTGTCCGACTGTTCACGTGCGCCGGGCGGGGCGTCCGGCGCGATAGTCCGCCTCGAGCGCGACGGCGAATCGGGTCCACGTCCTCCTGACCTGCGCGCGGAGTGCTTCGCGAGTTGGAAATTCCGGAGTGACCCAGCGTTCGGTGACCAAAAGCTGAAGTCGCGTCCGCGCGCGGCCGACGGGACTGATCCGGTAGTCCACGGCCTGCCGGTCGGCCTCGTCAATCTGGTCGAGGTGCCAGGAGCGCGGGGGGTCGAGTCGAACCAAGTCGACCGCGACTCTGGGATCGCGACCGGACCCTCGGGAAACGCGAATACGGAGTACGCGGTGGGGCGAGATCCGAATCACACGGAAGCTCGGGCGGGGACGCGCGTTCGAGAGTCGTCCGTCGTCGCTCCGGTAGTCCGTGCACCAGTCATATACATACCGCGACGGGGCGCGAATCACTAGGGAGACGCGCACCGTAGTGGTCCCGTAGAGCCGGTGTCCCCTATCGGGCATGACATTTGCTCGCCACTCGGGAATGTATATCTGTTCTGGGTTGATTTCGAGCAAGCCTGAGTCGCTCCTCAAAACAGGATTCTCTCGCCGAAGGGGTTACATTGCAGGAAGTGGTCGGACCCCATCCTCCGCAAGACAGTCCAACATTCGCTGCCTTCCCCACCTGCCAGTCAGGCAGAGGTCTTCAAGATTGCTGAACCGTGGGAGACCGTATCGCAGTCCAGCAACCAACTACCTGTGTCAGAGCGGCTCCTGATTCGAAACCGCGCCGCCGTCAGCGAACCGCCGCCCGCTGGGGAAGGCTGGTGGGGCCCTTGAGATTTGAGCAGCGCCCGGCGGTATAGTTATATATTGACTAATCATTCAATCAATTCTAGGGACCAGTCTGCCTCGAACAGAGCAGGTCAATCAGCAGATTCGTGAGGAGACGAAGGAGAAGATCCTCACGGCGGCTAAGAAGGTCTTTGCGCGCAAGGGCATGTCCGCCAAGATGTCCGAAGTGGCAACTGAAGCCAGCGTCAGCCAGGGTCTCGCGTACCACTACTTCCCCAGCAAGGAATCCATCTTCGTTGCCTTGGTGCGCCAGATGGTCGTCACTCCGGATGAGATACGCAGGCGGGCCGAGACGACACATGGATCGCCTTTGGATCGGCTGCGCCAAATGGTCTCGAACATGGTCGAGCGAAGGCGGAGGGATCCTGGATTCTACCAACTCATGCGCCAGGCGACGAGCAACGACACATTGCCAACCGACCTGAGGAAGGCGCTGCTGGCACAGGGGCTGATCGTTCAAGACATCATACGCCAGCTCATCGTCGAAGGACAGGCGCGGGGCGAGATTGCGAATGACGACCCGGACAAACTGGCACGGGCCATACTGGCATGCCTCGACGGACTGCCCGGAGTGGTGCTGCCGTCGCCAGAGCTAGTCGAGAAGCAGATGCCCGACGCGCGGATAATCATTCGCATGCTCAGACCTGACTAAAGTGAGGAGTGGTGCTTCGATGAAACTGAAGGGTGTCACCTACGACTCCGGGTCCTACATGGCTTTCAATTGGCGTCCGGATTTCGACGTCGCCATCGTCCGGCGAGAGCTCGAGATAATCCGAAAAGACCTCCACTGTAACGCGGTCAGGATAACCGGGCACGACATCATGCGTCTTACCACGAGCGCGCGAGCGGCTCTGGAGCAGGGGCTGGAGGTCTGGTTCTCCCCGACCGTATGGGACAAGGCGCAAGAAACGACCTTGGCATCCATAGTGGAAGCAGCAAAGGAAGCGGAGAAACTAAGCCAAGAACATCCAGACAAGGTCGTGTTCGTCGTTGGCGGCGAGTTCACTCTCTTCACCAACGGCATCATCGAAGGCAGAAACGTCATGGAAAGAATGGGGACGATAACGAAGAAGTTCGGGAGGCAAGCGCAGCAGGGACAACAAGCCGCCGACCCCACGGAAGCGATCGCTCGTCTTAAAGCTGCAGAGCACAACAAATCGCTGGGGAGCTTCCTGGGGAGCGTCGCCGGCTCAGTGAGACCGGTCTTCCACGGAAGGACGACTTACGCCTCGCTGGCGTGGGAATCGGTAGACTGGAGCCTCTTCGACTTCGTGGGGGTGGACCACTACCGCTCTGCACGGATCAAGGACCACTACGGGGAGCTGCTCAAGCCTGCCTTTGAGAGTGGAAAGCCTGTAGTCGTAACAGAATTCGGAGTCCAGACCTATGAGGGAGCGGAGGTCAACGGAGCGGGTCTGGGCGGAAACATCATCGACGGCAAGTCGCAGTTCTTCCATTACAAGCTGCCTTTGCTGGGGAGATTGGTCAGGCCCAAACTGATGAGGGGAAAGCACGTGAGGGATGAAAGCCTGCAGGCTCGTGAGTTGGTCGATCAGTTGACCATCCTTGACAACGCGGGCGTCTACGGCGCGTTCGTGTCGACGTTTGTCGAACAGACCAAGCCGTACAACGATGACCCAAGATACGACCTTGACATGGGCAGTCTCAGCCTCGTCAGATATTACCCAGGAGGCAAGAGGCGCGGCACCACTTACCCTGACATGCCCTGGGAGCCGAAAGAGTCGTTCAGGGCCGTCGCGGATTTCTACGCTAACACTCGGCCGGCAGAACACAAGGGCGCGGGCGGAGCCCCTTAGGCTTGACCCGACCATCAATCGTAGTGGACGACCTCACCAAGGCGTACGGAAAGTTCAGGGCGCTGGATCACCTCAACCTCAAGCTGGAGGGCGCCAAGTGCGTGGGTTTCCTCGGCCCGAACGGCGCGGGCAAGACAACGACGTTGAAGATGGCGACGGACATGATCTTCCCGACCGAGGGTCGCGTACTCCTAAACGGCGAATCCGTTCGTGGCAACCGCGAACGCGCGCTCTCGTGCTGTGGAGTTCTCATCGAGTCTCCCGAGATCTATCCATCACTTTCGCCCAAAGAGGCACTGGACATGGCGGCGGACATCCGCAATGTACCCGCCGCCGAACGAAAGAGACGCATCGACGACGTGCTCGCCGAGGTCAAGATGTCCGATTGGGCTGACAAGAAAGTCGGCAAATTCTCCAAAGGGATGAAACAACGGATTAACCTCGCGGCGGCACTCGTCCATGACCCAGAGATTCTCATCCTGGACGAACCGGCCACCGGCCTTGATCCCCGGGGGATGGCGGAAGTCCGAGACATCATCCGCGGCCTGAAGAAGAGGAACCGCTTGATCTTCATGAGCAGCCACATCCTCCAAGAAGTGACCGATGTCTGCGACGAGGTCGCTCTCATCAATCACGGAAAGCTCCTCTTCTATGATACTCTGGCGAACGTCACTTCCAGGTTCTCTGGCGGCCAGTCTGCGGTGGATGCAAGCTTCGCGACTCCCATCGAAGTGGGAATATCCAGAGTTGGCGCGCTTCAAGGAGTCGAGCGGGTTGAGGCACTCGACTCCACTCGTTTGCGCATTCATTTCAGCGGAGGGCCTGGCGTCCAGAAGAGGATACTGAAGGACCTTGTCGCCCTTGACCTCGACTTGGTCAGCTTCCGGGAGTCCGGCAACCCTCTCGAGGAAATATACCTCGAACAGGTCACGAAAGGAGACTGACTGGCGTGCAAAAGTCCGATGCCATGTCGCCAGAAGCGGACGAGTCGCCGCCACCTTTGGGCCGCCCGCTCGGCAGAGTCCTGAAGCTGGCTCGGTCGCAGTTCAAGGAGTACCTGCGCTCGCGACGATTCGCCCTGACGATAGGCACCGTGGCCGTTATTGGACTGATTGAGACGGCGGTGCTCGCGTACTACCGCCCAACCTCTATCATCTCCAACCCGGTGACGTTCTACTCCGGGGGCTGGGGCGGCCCCATAGACTATCTGATCTTGTTCGCCGCGGTGATCTTCGGGGCGGACGCGATTGCGGGGGAGTTCCAGAACAAGACTGGCTACTTTCTGATGAGCCTCCCTCTCCGAAGATCCGCAATCTACGCGGGGAAATACCTGGCTGCCATGACAGCCTCGATAACGATGATTGCGCTCTACCTTGTCTTCCTCGTCTTGAATGGGGTCTACTACTTCGGGACGAGCGCGTTCCCCTGGCAGCTGGGAGCGTCATTCGCTCTTTCTTTGGTGTATCTGCTGGCGGTTCTCGGGTCCGCGTTCCTCTTCAGCTCCCTGTTCAAGACCAGCACGTACGCAGTACTGGTGGTCGCAGTATTGTTCCTGATCGGGTTCTCGATCCTTCAGGCTTGGGTCACGGATCTAGTCAGGATTGAACCGTGGTTCCTAATCTCCTATGCGAGCGGAGTCCTAGCGGACATCTTCCAGACTCCCTATCCGCCCCACACCCAGACAGTAGTCGTCCACGGCTCGATTACATCTGTCACGCTCACGGTAACGGCCTACACCCCGACCGTGATTGAAGGACTGGCAATAATGGCGGGATACTTCTTGGTGACTACGGCTCTTGGGCTGCTTCTCTTCGAACGCGAGGAATTCGCATAGACGGGCCGCCTCTGAGGTCCGTCCCGGCTAGAGCCTGTCCACCAGCTTCATCATTTCTTCGTAATGATGCTCGATTATTTCAGTGCCCTTGGAACCCATCATCTGCTCAGCGTTCCGCCTGCACTCGGAGATTGCGCGCACAATCCCCTCTTTAGTGGGAGCGACATAACTCACGCCGCACTTGGAGAAGACTCCTTCGACGAAGGTCTTCACCTGCAGCTTCAGCTGCTCGTCAGTCACCGGCTGATGGAGGATATGGGCGAATTCCCCGTTGGCACTTTCGAAGCACTTCAGTAGTTCATCTCTTACGAACGCCGGTGTGACTCTATCGTCCGGAACACTCGGCGCGGTGTACCTGTCGACCAACACATCGGAGTAATAACATATGTTATATAACCCTGCCGACCGAAGAGACCTCAGTTGCCGAGCACGCCGAGAGACTACGAGTTGCTGGAAAGGTTCGACGCCGATGTGAGAGCCCTGGTCCCCCATCTCGATGGAGAGACGGTGGTGAATCCGACGCCGCTGGCGGATTTGTCCAGCGCCCTTCTGGAGTGCGCCCGGGCCGAGTATGGACTGAACCTGCGCAACGATGGTATCAGAATCCTCGCGAAACTCGACTCAAAGATAGCCGGAGGTTCGGTGAAGGTAAGGCCGGCCGTCGGCATCATGCGTGAAGCAATCGCTTCGGGCAGGCTTGCGAGAGGTCAGACCATCTTCGAGGCGACTTCCGGCAACTTCGGGCTCGCCCTAGGGAGGCTAAGAGGGCTTGGGGTCGATGTCGTCGCCCTGGTTTCCAGAAGGCTGGAGCAGGGAGTTCTGGAACAGCTTCGGAAGGAGGGGGTCAGGGTTATCAACCTGGACATCGATGTCTGCCCAGCCCCCGGGCTGAAGGGGCCAGCGGACCTGGCCGTCGCGAAAGGTGTGGCAGCCGGCGTCAGACAACAGCTTTCAGAGCTTGGGTTCGACTCAAAGCGCTTCGACGGCGTCATCGGAGATGCCGAGGAGTTGCTGGCGCGGCAGGATGCAATCGGGCTTGCGAAGTTGCTGGCGCACGCCTACGACGGCTTCTGCCCCGAGCAGTATGACAACGAATTGAACGTTGAAACGCACAGGACCGTGACGGGCCCTGAAATCGACAGCCAACTCGCCGCCCAAGGGATATCTCTTGGGAGAGCGGACTTCGTGTGCGCCTTCGGGACAGGCGGGACCGCGGGCGGTGTCAGCAAGTACGTCTCCTCGAAGCACCACAGAAGGGGCGTAAGAGTAGTCTTCCCGCTTTCCGGTCAAGACGTGGCCGGCATCAGGACGAAGGAAAAGGCCGCGGGGCTGAAGTTCTACGACCCGGGGGCGTATCTGGGGGAGCACGAAGTGGACTCCAAGGAGTCGGCAAGACTGTTCGAGTTCTTCAACCGGAAGGGCTACGACATCGGGGAGAGCGGCGCCCTGGCTCTCTATGCCTGCATGCAGCTGGTCAACTATGGCATTGGAAAGGAGTTCGTGGTCATGGTGGCCGACGGAGCCACGAAGTACAGGTCAGAGGTCGGACCCGTTGCGAAGGGGAAGAGGGACCAGGTAGGGTTGGATGAGGCGGCGTCGGCGATTGGAGACTACGGAGGGGTGATGTGGGCGCACACTGCGTTCGTCCCCAAGACGGAGGGCATCAGGGCTATAGCGTCTTCCCTCGGATGCGACGAGTCGCAGGTCAAGGTAGCGGACGTCGAGGATGTGCAGGCAGTCCTTAGCGGGAAAGACCCGTCGGCCGAGTTCGAGGAACTTCTCCCCGAGAAGGGAACGCCCGTTCTTGTCGTGTGCATGGCAGGGAACACCTCACTGATGCTCGCCAAGGCGCTGGAGAGGAAGGGCGTGGCAGCCGAGAGTCTGATAGGAGGGATCACTGGGCTCCCGGCTACAAGAGGAAGGCAACCTTTCGAGTTGGTAGAGATTGCGCGCCCTCGAAACTCGGAACGGAATGCCGCAGCGTCCTCAGAATCTACTGCCCGGTCCGCTGGCGGGTAGCACTGCTACCCGAAGTCAGCAAAGGCTTGCACACACGACTGGTCGAACCCCTCAGCCCGTCGAGCCTTCAGACACTCCGAAGGTCGGGCTATCCGCAATTGCGCTCCCTCCTGTTCATGAAGCCTCAGACCCAAACCCTTCTCACTTCAGTAAAGTGAGGATCATCGGTTACGCAAGGAAGGTCGAGCCGCTTCGCAGTAGCCATAATCAGGGCGTCAGCCATCGGAATCCTCAATCGGTGGCTCATTTCTGCGCCTTCCTCGGCAATCTGAGAGTCTACGTCTACTATCTCGAAATCTCGGTTGATGGTTCCCACGCGCAGCTTCGCCACAGATTTGTCCTCGCTTGCCAGGGTCTGCTTGTAGATCTCATAGACCGTGAT
>JASHUU010000043.1 GCA_030039795.1 Nitrososphaerales archaeon
CTCCTTCGCCGTTCCCATAGTCCATTATGACAAAGCCTATCCATGTAGTCCGGTTTTGCTCGAATGCACCCCCTACGTCGCGGGATTCAATTCCTTGAGTTGCCGCCTGCTTGGGGTGGGTGTCTCCTATGGAAATCAGTCGTGGGTGGAGTGGCAGTGGAGTCTGAGACCAGTCTGCGGCCCGTATTAGATGGCAACCGACTTTGCACACCGAGACGATTCCGGCCCGGCAACCGAGGACTACCCGGAGCCCGCCATTCACTGCGAAACGTTCTGACTTGTGAGGCTGCCCGAAGTGCGGCTCGACCGAGTTCAAGGTGGGGACCTGGGCGACCGGACGGTCCAGGTCCAATGTGCGAGGTGCGGATGGACGCCCCGCCCATGAGTCGACGAGTCGGGAGACCGAGAAGCCCTGAGGTAGGCGTCACTTCAGGACTGCCACGAGGAATAGGACAAGGAAGGTCAGGGACGAGACGAGCAGGACGTAGCCGAACAGACTGTCCGTTCTCACGCTCCTACTGGCGGCAGACGAACTATTCTGCCTTTCTGCGCGGTTGAGAGAGCGGCGACGACGACCGTCTGGCAGAGACAGAGCTCCAAAAGTTTTTAACCGCAACTGGACTCGGACGGATGAAACGCGACGTCTCATGAGAACATCTAGGGCTCCCGGTGTTGCACTTGGTTAAGGTCAAGCTGCTGGAGGAAAGTGGAAACTCCGTCACGCTGCAGCTGGAGGGGATTGACCGGTCTTACGCCAACGCCGTCCGCCGCTTCTGCATAGCGGAGGTACCTTGCATGGCCATAGACGACGTGGTGATACTCGAGAACTCCTCGGTGCTCTACGACGAGATACTCGCCCACAGGCTGGGCATGGTCCCGATACGGACGAACCTGGACAGGTACAAGCTCCCGGAGGAGTGCGACTGCGGGAACCCCCTCGGGTGCCACAACTGCCGGGTGCTCTTCGTCCTCGACGCGAAGGGGAAGGAGAAGGTCACGACGGTCTACTCGGGCGACCTCGTCTCGGAGGACAGGGATGTCAGGCCGGTCAGCGAGACCATACCCCTGGTGAAGCTGGCTGCCGGACAGTCCGTGAAACTGGAGGCCTACGCGAGGCTCGGGAGGGGCAAGGAGCACGCGAAGTGGCAGCCCTGCACGGTCGCCGTCCTGACGGACGGAAAGAGCGAGGGGCAGTACAACTTGACCGTCGAGTCTGCGGGAGGGCTCGACGCGCGACAGATAGTCCTGAAGTCGATCGAACTCCTTGGGACCAAGCTGAAGGACATCCAGGCCTCAGTGGGTGCGACGTCTTGAAGTCGTCGCCCAACCCCTTGGCGAGACGGGCCTCGGTCACGCTGGAGAGAGCCGCGAAGGAGCACGACGCCCCCATCTGGGGGACGGCCTCGAAAGCCATCTCGGCGCCGTCCAAGAACAGGGTCGAAGTGAACATCGCGCGCATCGCGCGGGTCTCGGGACAGGGACAGGCCCTCTTCGTCCCGGGGAAGGTCCTCGGCTCGGGGACGCTCGACAAGAAGGTGACGGTCGGCGCCTTCTCGTTCTCAACAGCCGCGAAGTCGAAGATAGAAGCCTCTGGAGGATCGGCACTGACGGTCGAGGAGTTCATCAAGAAGTACCCTGACGGTGGCGGTGTCAAGCTTGTCGAGTGAAGGACCGCTCTACGTGGACGCCACAGACCAGATAGCGGGGAGGCTCTCCTCGAAGGTGGCAAAGGTGCTGCTCACCGGCCGGAGAGTGGTCATCGTCAATGCCGAGAAGGCGCTGGTGTCGGGGTCGAGGACCTCCGTGGTCAACCAGTGGAAAGAACGGCTGGAGCTGTCGAGCAAGGTCAACCCGATATACGGGCCCATACATCCACGAAGGCCTGACACGATAATGAAGAGGATGATCAGAGGGATGGTCCCGCGCAAGAAGCCGAAGGGGGACGTCGCGATGAAGAGGCTTCGGGTGTTTGTCGGCGTCCCGTCGGGCGTCGACGCGTCCAAGCTGACGAAGTTCGACGACGCGGCCGCGTCCCGCCCCATCCCGGTCTACGTCACGATGGGCGACCTCTCGAAGAGTCTGGGGTGGAACGAGTAGTTGGTCAGCCCGACGAGAGGCGCGGCCAAGAAGGCGCCCAAGCTCTACTCAGGCGCGAGGAAGACCGCCCGCGCCACCGCCGCGATATCTCCAGGAGCGGGAAGGGTGAGGGTCAACGGCGTCCCCGCCGAGCTCTGGGAGCCAGAGCCGGCCAGGCTGCACCTTCTGGGCGCCGTCTCGGTGATCGGCGAGCTCAGAGACAAGTACGACGTCGACGTCGCGGTGTCGGGCGGAGGTTTCATGGGCCAGGCCGACGCGGCAGCCATGGCAATCGCCCGGGCGTACGTCGACCAGGTCAGAGGGAGCGAGATGAGAGACAGGATGAATGCATACAATAAATACCTGCTTTCCGGCGACCCTCGACAGGCGGAACCGAAGAAATTTGGAGGACCTGGAGCCAGGCGCAAGAGACAGAAGAGCTACAGGTGACCTGGCATGATGATACCCATACGTTGTTTCACTTGCGGGAGCCTCATAGGCGACAAGTTCGCCCCCTTCCAGACGCGCGTCCGGCAAGGGGAAGACCCCGCGAAGGTCCTCGACGACCTCGGGGTCAAGCGCTACTGCTGCAGGCGGATGCTCATCTCCTCGGTTGACGTGATAGACCAGGTGCTCCCGTTCTACAGCAGGAAGTCCGAAGTCCAGTAGCCGAGGGTCTGAACTCGTGTTGCAGTCCGAAGACGACGAAGCCGGCTCAGCCGACAAGGAGATCGTCTACCAGCTCTCCGAGAAAGCCCTCTTGGCCACGGGCATCAGGATAGGCACGCCTGTCCGGACCAAGACGATGGAGCGGTTCACCGCCAGACCCAGGCCCGACGGGCTGCACATGATCGACTACTCCAAGACCCTGGAGCGGATAGACGTCGCAGGGAAGTTCATCGCAAAGACCGGGGCCCAGAACACCGTGGTGTACACGAGCCGGGAACACGGGACGGTGGCGGTGCAGAAGTTCTGCGAGCTGACTGGCGCAATGCCGCTCATCGGGAGGTTCATGCCTGGGACCTTCACCAACCCGCTCTACCCAGGCCACTTGGACGCGGAGCTCGTGGTAGTGGCGGATCCCATGTCCGACCTCCAGGCGATAGTCGAGGCAGGCAAGCTGGGAGTGCCGGTGATCGCGGTCTGCGATACTGACAACGTGACGGACGACGTGGACCTCGTCATCCCGGGCAACAACAGAGGGCGGAAGGCCGTCGCGGCAATCTTCTGGCTCCTCGCGAGGGCCACGCTGTCCCACTCGGGCCTCATAGCGGACGACCA
>JASHUU010000044.1 GCA_030039795.1 Nitrososphaerales archaeon
TCGGCGTTCGGCACCGTATGGACGCTTGAGATGGGTCCTGATGACTACAAGCGGGTGAGGCGCGAGATGCTGCCGAGTCTTGTGGCCGAGGACCTCATGTCGGCCGGACTATCAAACCGGCTGGAGGAGTTCAAGAGGCATGAGGTTCTCGGGACGGTTTCTCTAGCGAACCTCTCCGCAGAGGTCGATAAGGAGTCTAGGGAGGTGTCCAAGCAGTCCGAACTCTACCAGGTCTTGGTCCTGAACGAACCGATGAAGAGCAGGCTCGTGTTCGTGGGGAGGACGGACAAAGTCGAAGCGGCCATGTCATGGCTGGGCGGGCTTTACCTATACCAGGCGTGGACCAGTCTCATGCACAAGGTGCTCGAAGACGCGGCGGTGGGTCTGGCGTCAATCAGGCTCTCGCCGTCCGCATCGATGACCAAGACCCAGGCGGGGAGCCTCAGTGAAAACGAGCTCGCCGAGATGGTGGCGGGCTTCGAGAGGCTGGAGAAGGCGGTCGCAGCCGCGACCGAGACCACGACCCGCATAGAGAGCACCTACGATAGCGCGGCGAACTTTCACGAGGGCCTGGTGTCCCTCATGGACGTGGAGACCTACGATATCGGCCTCTACAGGCCAGTCCTAGACGCCAACGCCAGGCACCTGGAAGGGGTGGGGGAGATGCTCAAGCGGTTCAAGACCGAGCTGTCAAAGCTGTCGAAGAGAGTCTCGGTTGGGAGGGAGTTGCTGGAAGAAGAGCGTCGACTGCGAGAGCGCACGCCGGCGCCCCGCGGAGGGTTCGCTAAGAGACTGGTCGGCTCGATTACAGGCTCCGGCGAGCGCCGGGGCAAGTCGACGGCCGCGTACGAGACGCAGGTGAGGCTGGCGATTGCGACCCTGCGCTTGCTCTACCAGGTCACGGCCTTGGGCGACATCGCCCAGTAGACTTCCGCTGGAGCGGCCGGACGGGCACACATGACGAGTACGTGGCTCCTCAGCGAAGAGCGCAGGCCGTCGTCTTCAGTAGAGCTCTAGTGAGTGGTCAAGCGCAAGAAGCGGAATGCTCGGAGTCCAGGATAAGCCGCTGGTCTTCCTTCGAGAATGCCTCCCGCGTCAGGCGCTCTTTGAACCGGCCTAGCTTCCATTCGTAGTCGTGGAAGTCCTGCGTCACTCCTTGACTTCGTTGCCTACATGGATATGGATGTCGGGGCGCCTACATGGGGAAGACGCGCCCTGGCCGGGATTTTCGTCGAAGTCGATTTCGAACCCGGGTCGCCCGCGTGACAGGCGGGCATACTGGACCGGTCTACGGGGCTTGACCCTCTATACGACCAGGGCTGAGGGGATGCCTCTGAGGAGTCGATTTAAGCTTGAGGATTACAGTTAGAGAGCGCCCGCAGTCAAGACGCAACCGGGGTCACTTCAGAGCCGCTCGAGTATGTTCTCTCCCGCGCTTAGCGGCCTGGCGGGCTTCTTGTGATGCTGGCCGCACCTGTTGACATGCCTAGAGAATTTCTTCGCCGCGATCAGTCTTCCGCACTTCGGGCAGATAGGCACGGCGCTGGGAGCGACGAGGCATAGTTACGCCTTTCCAAGGCGCCGCACCGCTCCTTAGATGACCCACTCTTCTCTCTCGACCCTGCGCCTGCTGAAGCTGATTCTAGAGGCGTCGTAGGGCGCACCGCCGTACAACTCCGCTTCCTTCTCCTCTCTATAGAGCGCGTCCACCACCCGTCCGAGCGAGTCGCCCTTCATTATCCCGCTTCCGCTGTCTCCGCCCACGACTATCAGGTTGCTCTCTCTGAACGCGAACGGGAGGTAGTCCGCGGTGTTGTAGGAGTAGAGGCCCGCCCACATCGCCTTGAGCTCGGCCTTGGTGAAGACGGGAAAGTATCCCGACAGGACGGGCTTGATCCCTCGGTCGTAGTAACCCGGCTCGGCCGCATACTTGTCCAGGTCGTGGTCAGGCAGGTCGATGAACTGCCTGTTCACTTCGTCCTCGCATCCCACCCAGAACGCGTCCTCCTCCTCGAGCGGCTTGAAGTAGACGCTCGCCTTTGGGAGTATCACGAATGGCAGCAGGCCGAGCGCGTTGAACCCCGGCGTCCTGAGGAGCCGCATGAGCTCGGCGTTCCCCCTCGCAGAGAGGCTGAACAGCTGCCGCTTCTTCGCCCTTACGTGACCGTCGACGCCTATGGGGAGGAGCAACTCGTTCCCCCAGGCGCCGCACGCGAGCACGACCGCCTCGGGCCTGACGACCCGGTCCATCCGCCCCGTCAACTTCACCCCTTCGACCCTCCAGTCCTGCCACACGAAGGGCTCGCCGTCTATGCCGAGCCGGCGCGTGGGCCCCGGGTCGATGCTCTCAGCCTCCGTCCCCAGGGCGATCCTCCCTCCGAGCCGCTCGAACTCGCCTGCGTAGTAGCGGACCAGCTTGTCAGGGTCGAGCCTGCCGCACTTCGGGCCGAACACCCCCCACTCGACCTTGGGAAGACCGAGGAGGCCCGACTCCTCGCCTCCATCGGCGCGCAGTCCCGGGAGCGCGCCGGCGAGCTCGCGCAGCCCCTGGCGTTTGATCTCGATGCCATTCCTCTCCATCCCTGCCAAGTACCGCTCGTTGGACGACAGCTTTGCCTCGCTCATCAGCCAGAGGTACCCAATCTGTTCCAGCCCGATGTCCTGCCCGGCCGCCTGCAGGTGGAGGTAGTAGTCTATGGAAGAGTCCGCCAGGGTCTGGTTGTCCGCGGAGGAGAAGGTGTTCCTGAACATCGCGTTGCTCCTCCCGGTGTTGCCCTGGCCTGGCGCGCCGTATCTGTCGACCAGAAGGACCTTCTTGCGGGGGGAGTTCCTGACTATGTGGTAGGCAGAGGCGACGCCCATTATCCCTGCGCCGACGACTAGGACGTCGACGTCATCCATTCGTCCTGCGTTCGCCCGGGTTCGCTCTTATCCCTTTGCCGAACGCCGCGCGCAGGAAGCCGTTCCTTGGAGCAGGCTAATATTCAGGACCACAAGAAGAAGAGAGGATGAAGGCCCGCGATGGGTTAGTTGTAGCCGTCGTCCTCGTGATGATGGCTTTGGCCCTGATAGTGGGGACATCCACATCTCGAACGTTGACCACGACCATAGCAGGCAACAACCCCGGCGTCGCCATCGAGGAGGTCATCATTCAGCATGAAAGCGTCAATGGGATCTGCTTCGTCTACACCACCAACTCCACCACTACCTTGCTGCTCCGTGCGAGCAACGAGAGCGTCTCAGCCACCACCACCGAAACCGAGACGTTCGTTGGTGCGACGACGGTGACCGTATACCGCAACGTCACTCTCGTGTCGGGCACCCTGACGTGCACCGAAATCAACCCCCATTATGGCGTCACTACGTCCACGTGCCCCCCTTGCGCGTAGGCGGACGAGCACAGACGCTGGTGGAGTAAGTCACTCCGAAAGACATGGTCGCAGGCCTGAGACGGCGCGTCGTCAACCCAAGGGGGAAGCTTCGAGCTCTGCAACCAGCCTCGCCATCGAACCCCCGGCCATGGGGAGAAACGGCTGACGCGGAGTGCCACAGTCGACGTGGCGCTCCCTGAGGACCTCGTAGTAGGAGGGGATGGGCGACGCGCTCACGGCGGCCCTGAACTTCAAGACATTCCTCTGCGCCTCGACCGCAGCCGCCGTGTCTCCGCGCCCGAAGGCGCGGACGAGCGCGACCATGAGCTCCGGGAACGCGTTCGCGCCGCCCGACACGAGACCGTCCCCGCCCATCATCAGCGAGTAGAGCGCGTACTCCTCGGTCCCGTTCATGACGACGAAGCCATCGGGGACCGCTTCGATGACGTCAAGGAGATGCAGGACGTCGCGTGAAGAGTCCTTCACTCCCGCCAAGGTCCCTCGCTTCGCCATCCCGCCGATCGCCTCGGAAGACAGATTGTTGCCCGTGAACTGAGGGATGTTGTATGCGAAGAGGGGCGCTTCGACGGCCGCGGCGACTGCCTCGAAGTGCCGCTGGACGGCCAGGTCCCCCGGCTTGTAGTAGTAGGGCGTCAGGCTCGCGACCGCGTCGGCGCCCCTGTCTTCGGCGTGCCTCGCGAGCTTCACGGTCGACGGAGTGTCGGCGCACCCGACCTGGACCACGACGGTTGCGCGCCCCGCCACCTCGTGCAATACCGTCTCTGCCACCGCCTTCCTCTCTTCCGGGCTGAGCAAGGGCCCGAGACCAGTCGTCCCGCAGACATAGAGTCCGTCTACGCCTGCACGAAGCTGGAGGCGCACCAACCTGGCCAGGACGTCATGACTTACGGCCCCTCCGGGTGTGAAGGGCGTCATCAGGGCCGTGAACAGGCCGTGCACGCGTCTCCTCTTTGCGGCCAATCCTCTCGTCGCACCGAGGGAGAGATTATGGCTTTTGCGGAGCAGGTCTGCGATGGTCCACTGCTACCTAAGGCTTATATGACGCGCGAGTCGCCACGGGGAGCGCATGTCGCTCTGGAAGGCTTCGCTCACGGGCCTCGCGCTTGCGATTTTCATCATATCACCGGCTTCCGCTGTCGTATTGGCGGCAGGCTCCGCAGTTGCGGCGCCGCAGAGCCACGTGCAGCTGGGGCTGCAGATGTATCCTGGAGGGAATGGGCCAGGAGGCCGCGGCAGTGGAGGAGGCGGCTCGCCTCCTAGCAGGTTCACCTGCCCGACGATATCCGGCGCCGATTCGTCTGTCTGCAGCACGAACTGGTCCGGGTATGCGGTCACAGGAAGCACCGGCAGCGTTTCGGCGGTGTCAGGGTCGTGGACGGTCCCTACGGTAAGCTGCCCGAGCCGGGGCACAACCTATGCGGCGTTCTGGGTCGGGATAGACGGGTATAGCGACTCCACGGTGGAGCAGACGGGAATCTTTGCGGAGTGCAACAATGGCGCCGCGACCTACGAGGCATGGTACGAGTTCTACCCGGCGGCGAGCGTTGCGATAAGTGGAGTGACTGTCGCTCCGGGCGACAAGATTACTGCCAGTGTGACGTACAGCACGACCACCGGTGAGTTCACCACGACGATAAGCAGCAGCGGAGGGGGCTCGTATTCCACCTCCTCAGCGGTGTCCGGTGCTGACAGGAGTTCGGCCGAGTGGGTCGTGGAGAGGCCCGAGGTGTGCTCGTTCAGCTGCTCGCTGACGACGCTGGCCGACTTCGGCACAGGCAGCCTAGGGTCCGACTACACGGGCGTAGCCTCGACGAACTATGCCACAGTGAACGGCGTGACGGGGCCGATCAGCTCTTTCACGACTGCAGCGATAACCATGGTGAGCGGCAGCCAAGGCCCTGTCCTGGCCCAGCCGACGTCCCTCTCGAGCGACGGGACCAGCTTCCAGGTCGACTACTCGTAGCGGCCTCCTCTTTCCGGACGCTCTGACTACCGATTGAGGCAGGATTCCGGAGCAATCCCGGAAATCCACTATATACGATGACGCCGATGAAGTGCGTGAGGAACGTAGATGGCTTTGAAAGCGCGAAGGGCGACGCCGGTCCTCGCAGTCGGTTTGATGTCACTCATGGCTGCAGCTCACACTTCTACCACAACCACTGACCAGTCTTCAGGCACGCGCACGAACACAAAGTACAACGGCTGGGGAGGCGCCTTTGGGAGGAGCACTGGGGGCGCCTCTCCACCCGGAGGGAGCCATACTCGGTGATGCCCGAGTGAGGAAACACCGGCAGAAGCTTGGGGTGGCGCTCGCCCACGAGGCGCCGGCGCGCCGTGTGCTGGGGCGAGAGGAAAGGGCTGTGGTGGGAGCGATAAACGAAAGCTTGGGCAAGGCCCTCGGGTCTGACTACTCTCTTGCAGTCCGGGTCTGCCTGAACACCTCCCTCGCGCTGAGCGACCCGTCGTCGTACAGGGCAGCGCTCGTAGAGATCGTGGGGCGGCAGCGTGCGGAGGAGGCCATGAGGCTCGCGGAGGCAAGACTGCGGCGCCTGAGGGAACCGGGCTCTGGCGGGACGAGGCTCTCGCGGCTGGTATTCGATCTCAGGTCCCGGTACTCGGCGGATACTCTTGAAGACGGAAAGTGAGGACGGGCCGGTGGATGCCTGAGCGGGCCTCAAACGCTTATTACGTGACCTCCTTACGACCGGACGAGCAAAGCCGATGGTAACCTGCCAATACTGCGGTCATGAAGCGACCCAGCCAGACGCGACGTATTGTTCGTACTGCGGTTCCAGCCTCAACCAGGCCGGCTCGACGGGCGCCCCGGCCGTCGCCCAGGCCCCAGCCTCGCGCTCGATGCCGAGTCAGGGCGGAGCGGCCCTCACGGATGTGGCCGCGCGATACGAGAAGGCGCTGAAGAGGCTTGAGCAGCAGGTGACCATAGTGCTTGTCTTGGCTGTCGTCACGGTGGTCTTGGTGCTGGTGGTATGAGCCAGACAGAAGACGGAGTCCGGAGGCTGCAGCGGATGCACAGGTACCTCACAGGAGCCACCATAGCGCTGATAGTCGCGATAGTCCTGCTCGTAATCTACATCATCTGAGCGCGGCGCTGCCGCGGCAGCTTATCTATCGGCCCGCCCCTGAGCCGAGGCGAGCGAAGGTGAGGATGTCCATCTCCGAGGTGATAGGCGTGACGAAGAAGTTCCTGCAGGAGGACGCCGGATACCAGAAGGTGGTGGTCTCGTCCGTCGTGGCCATAGAGCCGGACTCGAAGTGGAAGGTGGTGGCTGAGACCTCGGCGATCGGGCCTGACAGGAAGGAGCTGATCGTAGACGACAAGGACGGCAACATCGTGTCCTACAAGCAGTTCTGAGCATCCGTGAAGAGGCCCAGGGCGCCGCCGCGAAAGCGTTAAACGAGTTTGGCGCCGCGCGGCCTAGGAATGGGGAAGGGAGAGCTCGTATGCAGCGGGCTCACGAAGATCTACGACAACTCGAACGGGAGAAAGGCGCTCGACTCGATAGAGTTGGCGGTCCCCGCCCGCGGGATCCTCTCGCTCATCGGGATGAACGGCGCGGGGAAGACCACGCTGGTGAGGATCCTCGCGACGCAGCTCGCGCCGACGTCCGGGGGCGCGACCTTGGACGGCGACGACGTCGTCAAGGACGCCAAGAGGCTGAGGAAGAGGATAGCGGTGATCCCGCAGGAGGCCAGGGCGATACCGTGGATGACGCCGCGCCAGACCGTGCTGACGTACCTGATGTGGCGCGGGTACACCTATGGTGAGTCGAAGAAGCGGGCGGCCGAGGCGCTCGCGAGGGTGGGCCTCGAGCAGCAGTCGAACGTCATGAACAGGCGCCTGTCCGGGGGGATGAAGAGGAAGGTCCTGGTGGCCACCGTCCTGGCCGCAGACGCAGACGTGTCGTTCCTGGACGAGCCGACCACGGGGCTCGACCCGGTGTCGAGGAGGGAGCTCTGGAGGTTCCTCGACGAGATAGCGAGGGACCACTTCCTGATCCTGACGACGCACTACCTAGAGGAGGCGGAGCAGCTCGCCAACGTCATAGGCGTGATGGACAAAGGGAAGGTCGTGGGGATAGGGACCCTCGAGCAGCTGAGGGGCTCCCTGAAGTATCAATACAGCATAAGACTCCCGGTGGCGGTTCAGCTGCCGCAGTTCGAGGGCGTGGCGACCCCTGGGAGAGACGGAGGCGTCCAGATACTCACCAACGAAGGAGAGGCATACAGGCTCTCCCAGGCCTTCCTCAGCGCCGGGACGAAGTTCTCCGTCAACCGCGTCTCACTCGACGACGTGTTCTTCCACTTCGTGCACGCCGAGATAGGTGAGCACGGGCAGTGAAGTCGCGCTTCTTCGGGCAGGTGTTCGCGGCGGTCCTCGTGGACGCCCTGTACGAGATGAGGAACTACCCGGTCGTGCTCGTCAACACGGTCCTCTCGCCGCTCTCCTTCCTCCTCGTCATAGCGTTCGTGAGCAGGGGCGGGCTCATAGGGGACGCCATCGAAGGCGGGTTCATAATGAGCATGTTCTCGAGCGGGATGTCGCTCCAGTCGGACCTGTCGCACCTGAAGAACGACTTCAAGCTGCAGGACATGGTAGTGGCTTCGCCGACGTCGCCCTTCACGTATGTGACAGGGATGGCCCTCGCCGAGCTGGTCTACTCGATCCCGGCCCTGGCGGTCCTGACCGTGCTGGCCTGGATCTTCATCCACCCGACTGCGGGCGAGGCGCTGGTGCTGGTCGGAGTCATGCTGCTGATGTTCCTGACGTCGATAGCCATAGGGTTCACGCTCGCGACCTTCTCGAGCGACATCGTGCAGAGCTTCGCCTTCTCGAGGCTCATCTCGACCTTGTTCTCCACCCTGCCTCCCGTGTACTACCCTGTCACCTACATCCCTCTTCCGTTCAGGTATGCGGCGTATCTTTCGCCGACGACCTATGCCGCGGTGATAGCCCAGAGCGCGACGGGCTTCCTCTCCCAGGCGGGCGTGTCGATAGTCCTCGACTGGACCGTGATGGTCGCGGTCACGGTCGTCCTCTCCCTGATCGCGGTGAAGAAGGCCAGGTGGAGAGAGGTCTGAGGGCCGCTCCTCTCTGCGGCGGAGCCCGGACGCATGAATGGCTCGGCGCCAGGTAGAGCCGTCCCGGACAACTCTTATGGAGGGCGGGCCTGTCTGGGAGCCAGTTGCACGTGGAGGTCTCGCGCATCGTAAAGGCGCCGCGCGAGAAGGTGTTCGCGGCGTACACCGACTTCGAAGCCGCCCCGATGTGGTCCAAGGAGCTGTCGAGCGTCAAGATACTCGGGACTCAGGGGAACACGGTACGCGTGGAGAGCGGGGGCCGGGCGCGAGGAGGGCGGCGCGTACTCGCGACCTTCGACCTCTACCCCCCGGAGAGGGTCGTGACGGAAGGCGAGACGAGGCTCACGAGAGTGAGGCGGGCGGTCCTCCTTGAAGAGGTGCAGGAGGGGACTAAGGTGACCGCTACGTTGGACATCACGGTCAAGGGGAAGTGGTCTTGGGTGTTCTCGCCGAGGAGGAACTCGGAGGCCGAGAGGTCCGCTGGCGGGGAACTGGAGTCCTTTGCCAGGTATGTCGAAGCATCCCCCTAGGTCGCCGCTCGGTCCCCGCCGGAGCGGTGTGCGGACGCCCTACCTCTTCCAGACGCGTCTGCACCGCCGGCAGCTGTACTCCCCTCTGTACCCTCTGGCGTGGTCGACGTCCTTCGAGCGGCACTTCGGGCAGGCGATGCTCGAGTCGAAGTCGACCTCTCTGGGGCGGATGTACTTCCAGTAGAGGTCCTCTAGGATGTCCGGATCGCTCGAAGCAGTTCCCTTCCGCGAGGCCTGGCTCGCGCCCTTAAGAACGTGGAGCCGCCGCGGCAGGTCGGGTGCCCCCCGTCAGGCGTCTGGTGCCCTTCGGCTGTTCGCGATCGCGGTCTTGGCGCCTTTCAGGGCGAGTCCTACAGCCAAGATCGCAAGTCCGACAGTTATCTCCTTCGAGCTCAGAGAGAAGGCGAGTGCGAGGCAGCCCACGAGGCCGGCCGCGGACAGGGCCC
>JASHUU010000045.1 GCA_030039795.1 Nitrososphaerales archaeon
CCTCGCATAGCCTATTTACGCGTAGCCTCCGGCTCTGACAGGCTGACGCCCTGCGCCGGGGCGCCGCCGGCGCCTAGCCGAAGTAGCCGTAGTCGCAGCCGGAAGACACGACCCAGAGTGAGATGCAGTACCGGGCAAGGCTTGGAGTCACCACCCAGTAGATGGCGCCTTGCCCCAGAAGCTGAGCTGAGACTGACCTGTAGGCGGCAGACGAGCCCGAGTCTGCGCAGGTGAGGCTACAGATGGGCGGGACGGCGGGGGCGTACACGACGGGAACGAAGAAGAAGACGGCGCTCGCTGCGACCACGGCAGCTATGGAGAGGCCGACGGCCTTTCTCATCCCTGCACGTTTGTAGGACTGAGATACTTACGCCTTGTGAGGGGCCCCTCGAACGAGCCTCACCGGCATCGGCGGGAAGACGACCCCCGGCACATCGACATGGATGACCAAGACCCTTCTCTCACGGGAGAGAGCGGGCCAGCTCTTCGAGCTTCAGCTCCCAGTCCTTCGCCTTCACGACGCTGCTGGAGACCATGACACCCTGGGCCCCCAGCTCTATGGCCCTGGAGACGTCCTTCCCTGTGACTATGCCTGCGCCGCAGAGCAGCTTTCCGGAGTACCCCGACTCCCGCACCAGTCTGGCGGTCCTCGAGATCAGGTCGGGTCTCGCCTTGGACACCGCGACACCCGTGCCTATCAGCTCCGGGGGCTCCACGGCCAGATACGTGCTGCCCAGGCCCGCGAGGCGGGCGGACTCGGGGGCGGACCGCGCGCACAAGCACGACTGGAGGGAGAGCTTTGACAGCCGAGGAACCAGCCGGCCGATGTCCGACACGGACAGCCGCGACTCGCTGTGGTTGAGGATCGTCCCGCGGGCCCCGGAGGCCTTCACAGCCTCGGGTAGCACGGCCCCGGTCGTCTTCTCGCCCGTCTCACCCGCGACGGACTGGCTGAACACGGGTAGCCCTACAGCCGAGGCCACGAGCGCGATCATAGGGGCGGGAGGGGCGACGACTGTCTCCACGCCTGTCCTCTCCGAGACCGCCTCTGCGGCCTTCGCAAGTCTCACGGAACCGTCACCTAGCGCCTCGGCGTAGTTCTTGAAGTTCAGAACCAGCGTGCCAGAGCGCACGGCCTCCTGGAGCAGAGAGGTCGTCTCTTAAGTTGTCGCGTGGCCCTGCAGGTCGTCGGGGCTACGACTCGGGCTAGAAGCCGTCCTCGTCCGAGTCTTCTTCCCAGCCGTCTTCGTCCAAGTCCTCGTCGAAGTCCTCGTCGAGCTCCTGGTCCTCCTCCGACATGGGTTGGCCCCGACTCGCTATTACACTATTAAACGTCTCGGTGAACGCGGGCGGTGGGAACGTTGGGCGCGCTGATGATGCGAGCGGAGTCCGCGTCCAACCTGAAGGCCGCCTCCGTGGTCAAGTCAGGAGGCCTGGTCGTCTACCCTACCGACACAGTCTACGGGCTGGGGTGCGACCCCCTAAACGGAAGCGCAGTCGACCGCGTCTTCGAAGCGAAGGGGCGCGAGTCCAAGCCTCTGCCGGTCCTCTGCTCGACGGCGGAGGCCGCGCTCCGCGTCGTCGACCTCGCGCCTGCAGCCCTGGCTCTGGCGGAGAGGCACTGGCCGGGCGCTTTGACGATAGTGGCCACGTTGAGGATTCAGGTTCCCAGGCGGCTCGACCAAGGCACGGGGACGCTCGGCGTCAGGGTCCCGGGGAGCCCGGGGTGCAGAGAGCTCGTGGCCGCCTGCGGAGGGGTTCTCACGGGCACGAGCGCGAACATCTCCGGGCGCCCTTCCTGCAGGACCGCCGACGAGGCGGCGGCCCAGTTGGGCGGCTCGGTTGACGTCATACTCGACGGGGGTCGGCTGGAGGGATTGGAGTCCACGGTGGTGCGAGTGACAGGAAACGATGTCATCGTTTTAAGACAGGGACCGGTCAGGGTAGAGGACACAACGAAATGACGATGAACATTGTCGTGACGTCCGCCAAGGGACTGGAGGCGCGGGCGTCGGCCGAGTTCAAGGAGGTCGCGCTCCTGTCGGGGGCTCGGAAGTTCACGATAGAGCGCTCGCCCTACGACGGGCTGGTCGAGGTGGATGCGGAGGACGCGAAGGCCCTGGTCTCCTTCATCAGAGAGTACGTGAAGGCCGAGCCATTCAGGGTGCGGTTCATGCTGCGCCTGATCCCGATAGACCGGGTGGTGGACACTAAGATGGAGGACATCGTCAAGGCGGTGAAGGACCTCTCAGACTCGATAGGTCCTTCGGAGTCGTTCAGGATAACGATAGAGGCCAGAGACTCTCCCTATCCCGACAGGCAGCTGATAGACGCCATAGCGGACGCCGTGGACAGGAAGGTGAGCCTGGACTCTCCCGACAAGGTCGTCCTGCTCGAGATATTCGGGGAGTACTGCGGCGTGTCTGTCATCTCGCCGGACGAGATAGTCAGCATCGCGAAGCTGAAGAGGGCCACCTAGCCTCGGAGGGCCCCCAGAAGGGCCGCCCTCTCCACCCTGTCCCGCTCGTCCAGGCTGAGGTCTCTCCGGGCTAGCGCCCGCCCCCGGAGCGCGTTGCCCATAGGGACCCGTCCCGGGGACGCCACGACGAGCACGAAGCTAGCGCCCTTGCGCGAGCCCACCTCGCCGAGCGCCTTCGAGATCTGAGACGTGCCCGCCATCCGCAGGATGAAGTCGATCTCCGGGCGGCGCGCCACCAGCTCGTCCTTCTCCCAGGCCCTGAGGGTCTGGGCAGCTATCACTTCGACGAAGAAAGCGTTGTCCGCGGCGGTCGCGCGGACCGTCTGCACGAACCCTCGGCTGAGCAGGGCGCGCGCCTGCTGCCTTTCCGTGTCGGGGTCGCTGTCGCCTGGGAAGGCGCAGGACCTGACGGCGTAGCGGGCCATCCTACCCGCCGTGCGAGAACGGGATCAGGACCACGCTGTCTCCGCTCCTGACCCTCGTGCTCCTGGACGCAGAGACGAAGGCCTCGCCGTCCTCGACCATCACGAGCGTGTTGAACTTCGTGAACCCGGGGTCGCCCTTCCCCGACATCGCCCTGAGCGCGTCGACCAGCTCGGCCGCCCCGAGCTCCTCGCTCTGGAGGACGACCTCTTTGGCACCCACGGCAGAGGCGATGTGCCCGACGCACCTGACCTTGATCAAGCCGGATTGAGGAGCGCCAGCCTTTCCTTATACCTTCTTCCTTCGTAGACCGAGCCAGGGGGGAGGATGCGGGCCTCCGCCGACAACAGGCGCCTGAGAGGCTCGTCCGTCCTTCCGTTGAGCTCCTTGATGGGGAAGTTGACCCTCACGGGCCTGGGGTCGACCAGGTGCATTGATGTCTTGCAAGGAAAGGGGCTCCCGCCGGCCGCCGCCGAGAGGACGTCGCCCTTGGAGAGTCTCTCGACCAGCAGCGCCACCTCTCCCGCGCCGAGTTCCTCTTGGAGGTCGGCTTCGTGGACGAACCTCCTCGTCCACCCTTTGGCCTCGCACTCGCCGTCCAGCCTCCGCACGACTGAGAAGGCCCAGCCGAGCCCCGGACGCCCCGCGGGGACCTGCGCGCCCTCGCCCGAGATGGCGGCGACGCCGGCTCCCTTGCGCTCAAGCTCTCCGAGGGCGGCGCCTGCCGTCGTCTTGCTGTCGACGCCCGCCTCGGCCACCGCCCTCATGAGCTCGTCGCGGCCCGGCCCTGAGTAGACGCGGGCCCACCGCTTGAGGACGATGGAGTCTGAAGCGTAGTCGAAGGAACAGCAGACCGCCCTTTCGAGGCCGAGGCGTCGGAAGGCGGCGATCCTGTGCATCCCGTCAAGGACGGAGCCTGTCCGGCCGTCTATCAGCACCGGGTCCTTCTGTACCCCGTCCCTGAGGCAGTCCTCGGCCAGCTCCTCGACGTGAGAGGGTATGACGTCCTCGTGGGGCCGGAGCGAAGCGACGGGTCTCAGCTCGACTTCGAACCCTGGCCGCTGCAGGGCCAAGCCCGCTATTCCTGCTTCTCTGCCGCGTCCTCGTGCCCTTCGTCCGCGGCCTCGGTGTCCTTGAGCGACTTCGCGATGTACCCCGCGATCCGGTTCCTCAGCTGCTTGGAAGAGATCGACGCCAGCTCGTCGAGCGTCTCCTTGTTCTTTTGGAAGTCAACGCCGAAGGCCTCGGGGTGGCGCGAGATCAGCAGCTCCGAGAGCCTCCTCGTTCTGTCCAATTCCGGATGCCCTCAGACGGTTGGGTGATTAACCTTTGCCGCCCGGGTAGAGGTACCTGAGGGAGTTTTCGGCCACCTGCCGGCGGGCCTCTTCGAAGGTCGTCCCCCACAGCCTGGCGAGCTCGAAGACCACCGACGGGATGAGAGAGGGCCCGTGGGCGCCACCGAGCGGCGCGTACGCTACGGGCCCGTCCGTCTCCGTGAGCGCCATCCTTCGGTCGCATGAGGAGGCCATCCGCCTGAGCTTCTTCGAGTAGAGGAGCGCGGGGCCGAAGGACAGGAAGTAGCCCCTGTCGGCCAGCGTCCCTAGGCGGTCTTCGCCTTCGAACCAGTGCATGAGGACGGACTTCAAGTCGAACGTGCCCAGGACATCCAGGCAGGCGGTCTCGGCTCCTCTCGAATGGACCTGGACGGGTTTCCCTGCCCTTTGGGCCTGCTCCAACTGAGACTCGAGGACGGCCAGCTGGGCCCCTCCCCGTTCCACGCGCGAGTACTTGGGGTCGAGCCCCACCTCCCCGAGCCCGGTGGCGGCTTCGAGGGCGCCCCTCAGCCATGAAACGTCCCTCTCTTTTTCAGCCTCCGACGGGTGGACGCCCACGAAGGGGAGGACCGAGCGGGCATGGGATTGCGCCAGCCCGAGGGTCTTCTCTGACGAGACGCGGTCGACAGACGAGGCCAGAAGGCCCAGCCCGCACCAAGAGGCGAGCGAGACTACCTCCTCAGGGGAAGGGTAGTCGCTCAGGTGCAGGTGCGCGTCGAAGAGCGGCACGCCCCGCTCGTTCAACGGTGGTATTTCAGCCCACTCCCCTTGTCTGTGACGCAAAGAGCGACGTAAACACGCTCAAGCGCGTTTTTTCCACCCCTTTCTTGAATAGGGGAGCCCTCGGGTTCGCACGGGCGAAAAAGGGCTCGGAGAACTGGCCGAAACAGCTGAAGGTTTTTAAATAACCCCCATCCCGTTCAACTAACAATGTCCAATTCCGAGTTCGGCCTTGCGGCGGTCTACAGGGTAATCAAGAAGGCCGGGGCCGAGAGGGTGGGGGACGACGCCGCGATCGAGCTGAGGACCGAGCTTGAAGCGGTGGGTATGCAGATATCGAAGGCGGCCGTGGAACTGGCCGCCCACGCGGGAAGGAAGACGGTGAAGCCTTCGGACATCAAGCTGGCCGCGAAGTCCGTCCTCAAGCAAAACCAGTAGAAGCCGCTGCTCCTGGCGTCGACCGGCTGGCCCTGCGCCGAGCTTTGCTGTAGTCATGGCGAGGAACCTGCTTGCCGGAGGCTGCGGCCGGGCTGGCGTTGCGGCGGGCCGGTCACTGGTGGCCGGAGGAGCCGAGCCAGGCCGGTTCGGCAGAGCCCATCGGCGTAAGGATCGGGTCGTCCCATGCGCCTGGCGTGCGCGAGAAGTGCACCGCGGGTGCCAGCCGCCTCACTCTGCCGAGCGGAGTGTCGCGCTCGACGGTCTCGGGCGGGAGGAGGCGCTTTCGCAGCTTCATTATGACGGGCAGGAGCTCGGCCGGCTTGGCCGACAGCAGGTCGAGGCGGCGGAATGGGTTCTCGGCGAACGCGCGCTCCTCAGGCGGGACTGCGCCTAGCGACAGATACCACATCGCGTTCCGCGTCAGGCTCACGGTGACGTGGTAACTCCCTCCATCCTTCGCCCGGCGGAGGAGCGCCGCGGTGGCTCCGGCCGCCCCCATGTAGCCCGTCACGTAGTCGTTGATCAGCGCGGTAGGCGGCATCGACGGTCTTCCGTTGTCTCCCTCGGCCATCGCGACCCCCGAGGCGGCCGACCCAAGCATGTCGAAGCCTCCCCTCTCGGCCCAAGGACCGCCCCAGCCGTAGCACCGGACGCTCACCACGACGATGCCGCGGTGCCCTGCGGCAAGTTGCTCGGGTGACAGGCCGAAGCTCGCGAGCTTGCGCCCCCGGAAGTTGTCCACGAAGACGTCGCCCTGCTTCGCTAGGGCCAGGCACCTTGCCCTGCTGTCCGGCCTGCGCAGGTCGAGATACGTGGACCGGAACCCGACGTTCGCGTCGTCGTAGACCCACGGGTGTTCGAAGTCGTCGGGCCGATTGAACTGCAGCACCTCGGCGCCCTGCTCTGCGAGCGTCCGGCCGACCACCGGGCCGGCCACGGCGTGGGTGGCGGACAGGACGCGGACGCCGCTCAGCGGTCTGCCTGCCGGGGGGAGCGGCACGGGTTCACCCTCGGCGATCTTGCGTACGGCGATGACGGGTTCGCCCGCGAGGTACTGGCCCTGAGGGTGGCGTGCCCACTCGTCGGCCGTCCGGGCGATGCAGAGGGTGTGGCCGGCCTCGTTCGCGGCGTCCTCGAGCTCCAAGGAGCCCCACTTGCCGATCGCGGCGGCGACGCTCTTGTGGTCGGCGCCGCAGTTGAAGAAGCGCGTCCAGGCGAACTGCTGGGCCGGGTATACCGCGGAAGGGTAGACCCACCGGCCGTCCTTCGTCTCGAATGGAAAGATGGAGAATGGGTGGTTGTTGCCGATCGGGTTCGGATACGGCCATCCGTTGACGGTCGGGCCGAAGGTCAGCTCGGGGTCGATGCCGTGCGACGACGTGCGCAGGTCAATCGACAGGTCTTGGCCCTGCCCGGTGCGCAGCTTCCAGATCGCCGCGGCGCCGACGGCCGCGGCCATGGCGGAGAGGGCGAAGACCGACCCGAGGCGGATCGCACTGGGGAAGAGCGGGTCCTTGCCCGCGAATACGATCTTTCCACCGGTGTCCGCCGGCTCTACGCCGGTGCCCGCCAGCAGGCGGGCGAGGTGCTCGTTGAGGTCCTGGCTCGAATCGCGGGTTCCATCCTCAGGGTGAGAAGACATTTCTCATCTTCCCTCTTCGGTGTGCCCGAAGTACATCAGCTCCCAGATCCCTGGGTCGCTGGCCTTCTCGACTGGCTCGCCCCCCGCGTGCCGCTCGACGGTGACGTCCCCGCTGAACCGAAGGTAAGCCCCATCGATCCTCGCCAGCCGGGCGAGGAGGTGCTTGAGCCCCTTTACCCGGTCTACGAACCTGTAGTCGAGGATGGTCTCGCTGCGCTGGAACGTCACGGTGTATCCGCTCTGGTCGTCTTCTCTGTAGTCGTAGATCACCCGGTTTGCCACCGGTTTGCGGCTCCTTTCGTCCGTGAACGTCTCCTCTAGGCGCAGTGTCACCTTGGAGGGGTCCTGTGCGACTATGATGCCGTCCTTCGCCAGCATGAACTCGGTGAACTCAGTTCGGCCGTACGCCTCCTCGGCGTAGAGGTGGGTGGCGACGACTGAGTATGGACCGGCTTGCGCCCTGCCCCAGTACCAGTGGTTCAGGAGTTTGGACATGGCGACGTCTCCCCAGTTGTGGTCGTGGTAGCCGACGCCGGTCAGAGTGCGAGGCTGGGAGCCTCTTTCGGTAATCGTAACGGTCACTCGTCCTTGAGGGACTGATGGCAGCCACGCGAAGTAGTGCTCGTCGCGGCGGCCGAAGTACTTGTATGAAGCCCCGGGCCGCCACGGCGGCACCTGCCCGACGAGCTCGGCCTCGATTACGACGCCCTCGTCGACGACCTTGACCTGATACGTGTGCAGGTCGCCCCGGAAATAGCTGTCCTTGATCTGGACGTCGCACCTTTCCTTGCTCGCCCTGAACTCTTCGGGTTTTGCGTGGATCATCAAGTCCCTCTCGGGTTGACCGGGGCGGTCCAGGTCGACTGTTATCAGAGGAGCCTCTGGTCCCTCGGGTTCTAGCAGCCACTTTGTGTAGAAGGTGATGACCAGCGACGTCCCGTCGTCCAGATGGGAGTCGAAGTACCACCACTCGAAGCTCCCTCGTCCGCCCGACGTCCTCATGCCGTCCTCCCACGGCTCGACTTCGCTGCGCTTGAGGCCCAGGCGTGAGTAGTCCTCGTCCCGGTCGGCAACGCGGGCAAGCGGCGCCGCGCCCGCGCGGCCCCGGTCGTCGTGCGTCTCCAGTCCGGCGCCTGCCGTCATTCCTTCTCCTCGGCCTCCTGAGCCTGGGACTTCCGCTTGACTTCAAGCAGGGCGACCAGGGTCTCCCGCGTTCGCCGGATGCTGTCTGCCCCCACTCGGGCCTGCAGGTCGCGGTCGACCTGCTCAATGGCGGCCCGCGCAGCCTTGCCGGCGATGCGCCCGCGGGGAGTCAGCGAAAGGGTCACCCTCCGTCGGTCCGAGCTGTCGCGGGCTCGCTCCAGATACCCTCTGGCCACAAGAGTCTCCACGGACTGGCTCACCGCCTGCTTGGTGACGCCTAGCCGGCGGATGACCTCCTCGAGCGAAGCGCCGCTCCACTCCATCGCGCTGAGGATGGGCTCGCCGGAAGCCGGGACATCGTCGCACCCTACTTTCGCCTGGGCGCGTTGGATGGCCGCCGTGTAGGTCCCCCGGGTCGCGTGCAACAGGGCTGCGAGCGGCACTCGGTCGTAGCTCTCCGCGCTCCGTCGCGCCGGGCTCATTAGTCAAGGCTCTTGACAGTCAGGTATATTTACTTTTGGCTGTCGGTCCCCACGCGCTGCCGGCCGTCAGCCCGCCTTCGCTAGGTGCTCGCAGTGTCTAGGCGAGCCATGGCGTAGGCCGCGGGTCATTCGCGGGCCTGGAAAGCTGCCCGTTAGAATCACTTTAAGCCTGTGTCCAAGGGGCCTAACCTTGGCCCCGGTGGTGTAGCCCGGTCAAGCATGTTAGCCTCTCGGCCTCGAAGGGGGACAGCTAGCGACGGGGGTTCAAATCCCCCCCGGGGCAGTTTCCGGCTCCGTTTGCCTGCCTAGCGCCGAAAGGAGGCCGTTTTCCCGGAGTGCAGCCCGGTCCGACCGCTTTGGCTGGCGCGACACGTGGATGGAGCCTCCCAGTCGGCAAACCCTCGAGCCCGCCGAAGATATAATTGCCTACACGCGCGCCTACGTGCGTGGCAGAAGCGAGTTCGGGGGGTACCGGGTCCGAGCCAGCCCGACGTGTGAAGGAGATTTACAACTTCGAGTGCCAAGTGTGCGGCCAGACGCTGATGGTCCCAGAGGGGAGGTATTGCGAGACCGCCTACGTCAGGCCCCTCGGGAACCCCCACGGGGGCTCCGACTTCGAGGACAACATTCTGTGCCTTTGCCCGAACCACCGCGTGATGTTCGAGCATGGTACCTTCGGCGTAGGAAGCGACTTCCAGCTGATTGGGATTAGGCTTTACAAGAGCCTAAGGGTCCATCCCGAACACAAGATCAAGAAAGAGAATCTGGAGTACCACCACGACCACATCCTCGAAAGGCAGCCCTGAGCCGATCGCCAGGTCCAGCGGCGCCGGCGCACACGCGCCTCATAGGGATAGTGTCCTGCGCGGTAGCTCCCGCAGAGGACGCGGGACCGGGGTCGCCCTGGGAAAGACGCGGTCAGGCACAGCCAGCTGTGGTCGGCCACTTGGCCTGGGCCTACGCGGGTACGCGCTCGCCGACGCCCCTGAGGACTCGCAGCGCCCTCAGCGTCACCATCTTGCTTGGCGCCCCTACCGTCTCGAAGGAGAACGGGTTGAGCCTGTCCTTGAACTTGGGATACCAGTCTGGGAGCCTGCCGGCGTTCAGGTAGTCGGGGTGGACGGCTTCGAGCGGCCAGCGCCCGTCCTTCCGCCTCTTCTTCCTCAGGAGGTCGAGGGCGTCGCCTGCCCTCGGGTCGTCCCCTTTGCCGAGCGCGGTGACGAACTCGAGGCCGACGAGCAGGTCGTA
>JASHUU010000046.1 GCA_030039795.1 Nitrososphaerales archaeon
AGGGCGAACGTCATGGCGGAGGCGCTCAACCCACATCTGCCGATACGCTTCAAGCAAGGGAGCTTCTGGGGTTCCATCGCGGGAAGGGGCGGAAAGTCCTACTCCTCAGAGCTGGACTGCATAGTCGCCAAGATAAGGAACCCCTGGAACCCTGGGAGGACCTGCGTCCTGGCTGCGGGCCTCACGGGGGCAGGCACGAAGGCGGCCATAATCGGGATATGCAACTACGCGGATGTCTTGTTCCAGAACTACAGGTCGGGGGAGTACTCTGCGCTTCTGAGGGGCGTCGACAAGGACGGAGACGGCAAGGTAGACTCGGTCGACGTTCTAGAGTCCTGACCTACGCCCTTCTTCCTCTGCGGCCGCCCTTCTTCCTCGTCGTGTCGTGAGGGATCGGTGTGGCGTCCTCTATCCTTCCTATCTTGAAACCAGCCCTGGCTATGGCCCTGATCGCGGCCTGCGCTCCCGGGCCGGGAGTCCTGGGCCCCGTGCCTCCGACCGCCCTCACCTTGATGTGGACCGCGGTTATTCCTTTCCCCTTCGCGACGTCCGACGCGGCCGAGGCGCTCCTCATGGCAGCGTACGGAGATGACTCGAACCTGTCCGCCTTTACGTGCCTGCCTCCCGACGAGAACGAGATGGTCTCGGCGCCGGTCAGGTCTGTGATATGGACGATTGTGTTGTTGTAGCTCGAGTAGATGTGGACCACGGCCCATCTGTCCTTGAGCGCCTCCTCTTCGCCCTCGGTCATCATTTCTGGATTGCCTCCGCTACGGCTTCGGCGGGCGGGGCGGGCTGTTCGGGCTGGGGCGCCTGGCTGTTCCCTTTCACCGCGAGGCTGTCCTCTTCCTGCGACTCCACCATGTAGCCGGGAACCGTGATCTTCCTGTCGCCCACCGAGACGTGGCCGTGGGTGATGAGCTGCCTGGCGTGAAGCGGCGACACTGCGAAGCCTTTCTTGAAGACCATGCTCTGCAGCCTCCTGGCCAAGACATCTTCGACCGTCAGGCTGAGTATGTCGTCAAGCGTCGCTCCCTCCTTCGTGAGCCCTCTCCTTCGCAGGCTTGCGAGCAGCTTCGGCTCTTCCCTGAGACGCACGGCCTCCGTGGCCGCGAGCAGCGTCCTCGCCTGCTTCCTGACCGAGCTAAGCACCGTCTGAGCCTTCCAGAGCTCCCTCTTGTTCCTCAGGCCGAAGGTCCCCAGCGTGTAGAGCTCCTGGGCAAGCTGGTCGCCTCTCCAAGGGCTGCGCGGCCTGCTGTACTGCTTCCTGGACTTCTTCGGATCTCCCAAGTCTTACTTCTCTTCCTTGGCCGCTGCGGCGGACTTCGCGGCCTCGACGAGGGCGGCCTTCCTTACCCCGACCGTGCGTCCTTTCCTCCCAGTCGTCCTCGTCCTCTGCCCGCGCACCTTGAGGCCCAGGCCGTGCCTGATGCCCTTCCAGCTCTGGATGTTCCTCTCCTTCTCGATGTCGTTGCGTTGCGCGAACTCGAGGTCGGACCCTAGGAGCTGTTTCGTCTCTCCGGTCTCGCGATCGTTCCTTCTGTTGTAATACCACTTCGGAAGAGAGGCGCCGCCCGAGCTATGCAGCGCAGCCTCCAACTGCTTGATCTGCTCCTCTGAGAGCAGCCCAAGCCTGGTCTTCGAGTCGAATCCCAGCCTCCGCACCGTCACGTAAGCCAGGTTGTCGCCGACCCCTCGCAGGTCGGAGAGGGCTGCCACGAGCTTCTTGTTCCCGTTGAGGTCCTTCCCTGCTATCCTCACGAGATGCCTGAACTCTGGCGCGCTCGACAAGTTCCAGCTTCGCCGAGCCCGCTCGGGTTATAAGTCTGGCGCCATTCACTGCGAAACGTTCTGACTTGTGAGGCCGCCTGAAGTGCGGCTCGACCGAGTTCAAGGTGGGGACCTGGGCGACCGGACGGTCCAGGTCCAATGTGCGAGGTGCGGATGGACGCTCCCGCCCGTCACGGCCGACGAGTCCGGAGATCAAGCCCTGAGGTAGGCGTTACCTCAGGACTGCCACGAGGAATAGGACAAGGAAGGCCAGGGACGAGACGAGCAGGACGTAGCCGAACAGACTGTCCGTTCTCACGCTCCTGCTGGCGGCAGACGAACTATTCTGCCTTTCTGCGCGGTTGAGGGTTTTACTGCGTTAACTGCGCTTTCTCGCTTAGGATTTCTCCGTGTTGCGTTAACTGCGCTTCACTTGACCGGTGCGCCGCAACCTGAGCAGAATTTGGCGGAGGCCAAGTCGTTAAGAGTCCCGCAATATTTGCAAGGAACCTTCACTATTACTTCACGTTGGATAACCTCTTTCGACTCGGTGTGCTGAATCACCGGTTGCGGGTTTTGCTTCTCGACCAACCTCCAGCGCATAGTGAACGTGCCGCTTTGAATCGCCAAGACATACATCGTTGAGCATTTTTCGCAGACGACATCGGGCATCGAGACTTCCAAGACTTTGCCGTTGTCCTTGGGGCACCTTGACCGCTTCAAGGCGAGGTTGAAGTTAGCCCTCTGATTTGCGAGTTGACGGTCACTCAACCCGCCGGCATCCCTCAGGGCAGACGACATAAGGCTACTGTTTCTTCGCCCTTTGCGCCTCTCTGATTAGCCTCTCCCATCGGTTCCCTTCGAGGCTCACGTCCAGTCCCGCCGCCTGTGCGGGAGTCTGTCCGTCTAAGGCCATGTGCGGCCTCATGAAGTTGTAATAGACGCGGTTCCCCTCGGGGATTGAGGTCTGCATAGACTTCCATCCCCTCTGAACCTTGAACCTCTGCCTCTGCGTCCCGTTCATTCTCTCTATGCGGTTGTTTGTCGCGTGCGGCTTCCTTATCCCCACCCTCGCGATGTGCTCAGGGTCTTTCGAGAAGTCGGCGAAGGTTATCCCCTCAGAATAGGCCTTCAGCCCGTCCGTGAAAACCCTCTCGGGTTCGCTTCCGTGGGCGTTCTTCGCGGCCTCTTGGAAGGCACGCGCCGCCCCTCCAACGTCCCTGTGTTCGGACAACTTCGAGGCCACCAAGAAACGCGTGCGCCTGTCCATGATGTTCCAGAGGTAGGCTATCGTGTATTCCCCTCCAGCCTTCGCCGTTACCTTTTGCCCTCCCCTCATGTTCTGGAACACTTCGTCCGCGTGCCATGTGTCGGACAGTTGGGGCGAGAGTGTGTTCACATACCCGCTGATTACCTTCGTGTATTTCTCTACCCATCTTAGAACCGTGGAGGGGTTCACCTTCACATCGTAGAACTGCCTCAAGTGGTCGGAAACGTCTCTTAGGCTCATCCCTCGGAAGTAAGCGTCGAGAGCCGCAGTAATCGCCCTCGGCTCGTTTCTCATCCGCTTGAACCCCACGTTAAGAACGAAATACTTCCGGCATCCGTTGCAGAAATGGCGTTGAACCTTCCGCGTCTTCTCTACGATGAACCCTCTCTTGACTACCGCGCTAGACTGACAGAACGGACACGACTCGGGAGACTCTGACCCTACCGCCGGTAATGACGCCGCCGGCTTTGCCTGTGCCTTCAGGTTCGGGAGAAACAAACATGCGAAGATGTGTTTGCATGGGGTCTGTCTTTCGGTGAAGTCGGCGCACTCGCATTTCCAATTCTCCCCCGTCTTGACGACCAGATAAAACCTATCCCCAGACTGAGACTTCACTCTGAAGGCGTTCTCGCTGACTAGGGTTATCGCGCCCTCGGTCTGCGCTATCTCAAGGGCCCTCTGAGGTCTCAGGTCGAGGCTCATCTAATCCCTCTCCCTCTCGCTTCGGGCTTCGAGGTCTGAAAGAAACGCCTCGAAGTCGTCAGCGTCCATCTCTTCCCTTAGTGCGTCGAGTTTGGCGGTGCTCATGGGCGTAGTATCACCGGTGATATTACTTATACCTTCCGGTATCACCGGTGATAGGCATATTGTTAAATACGGTGATACCGAGGGGAAGCGCGGATGCCCAAGTGGAAAAAGGACGCTAACGAGTTCACCGTCGGAGTCAGTTTCAATGAGCACAGAGGATACCAGACCGTGATACCGAAACCGGTTGCGGAGGTGTTGGGAAGACCTGAAAAGATAACCTATGCTGTCAAAGGAAAGAAGGTAGAAATCCGACATGCGGACGTATCATAAGTGGTGATTTAACGATTGCGCATGTCGTGCTCTAAATGGTGTAATATTCAACACAGTTCAGTTAGTTCACGAAATATCTATTTCATTAACTAAACCAGAATTGGGTCGATAGTGCTTGTCAAAAGTGGTAGACCTGTAAGTTAACAGTAAACAGAAAACATAACCCCGGAGATTGAGTTTTATAGGCCTCTCAGCCTACAGCGTGCCCAGGGCTAAACCACTTGGTGATTGAACCAGATAGGTGGGAGG
>JASHUU010000003.1 GCA_030039795.1 Nitrososphaerales archaeon
ATCAGGGCGACCTCCTCGAAGTTGCGCCCATGCGGCCGCTCCGTGTCGCCCACTACGTCTGACCCCGAGACCACCTTCAACCTGCGCTCCTTGGCCAGCCGCATGTCCTCGCCCAGGTGCTTCCGCATCTGGTCTCTCGCGCGCTCGTTGAGGTCTCCGCGCATGAGCGTCTTGTAGGTCATGAGCGTGGGCACGTAGTATATCCCTCTCTTAGAAATCTCGTCGGCTATCCCAGGGGTCAGCCCCGACCCGTGCTCTATCGAGTCGGCTCCCGCGCGGACGACGTTCGCTAGGGCCTCCTCCCCGTGCGCGTGGGCGGCCACCTTCAGTCCAGCCGTGTGCGCCTCGGTGACGATCGCCTCCAGCTCCTCCGCCGTGAAGTTGGGCCTGACCCTGCCTCCTCTGGACCGCCCCGAGGCGTAGAGCTTCACCACCCGACCCCCGTCCCTGACGACCTTCCTCACCGCCCGCCGGCACTCCCACGGCCCGTCGCAGAAGTATGAGTAGGACGCCAGTCCCTGCGCGACGTCGAGCGGGAAGACGCGCGGGTCGTCGTCCTCGCCAGTCTGCGCGAGAGCGCGTGCGCACGAGACGACTTCAGGGCCCTCTATCGCCCCCTCTTCGACCGCCTGGGCCAGGTGGACTCCGCCCTTCGAGCCCAGCTCGCGGACTGCGGTGAACCCTGAGCGCAGGAGCACCTCCAGGTCGCGCGCCGCCCTGAGCACTGCGAGCGTGTCCGGGACCATGCTCCAGTTGGTGGGCCACGTCCCCTGCGACGAGTAGAAGTGGACGTGGGCGTCGATGAGTCCGGGCAGGATGGTCGCGTCGTCCACCTCGACTCTCTTGGCGTCCTTCGGTTCCTCGACCTCCCCCGGCTCTCCGAACCCGGTGATCAGGCCCGTGTCCTCGTCGACTACGACCACGGCCCTCGGGTGGCCCACCTCCCCGTCGAACGCCCTCCCCTTCAGCACCAGCGTCGGCATATGCGGGCTTTCGGCCTGGCCGCTTCCTCTAAAGAACGTGCGTCCGCGCTTGCCTATGTCTAGGAGCGCCTCCTCACCCGCGCCGCACGCTCCGACGTGCCTCCCCGAGGCCTCCGACGAAACGACTCGTCACAACTCTGGCCTCGTAGGGCCGCACGGGTGTCTTGACGCCGCCTCCCCACAACGGATTTATCGTCAGGCGAACCCGCGTGCAACGTTGTCTCAGGGGCAGCGGAAGCTGACTGCGATCATGTTTACCGACATGGTCGGCTACACGGCACTCGGGCAGAGGGACGAGTCGCTTTCGCTCGCACTCGTGGAGGAACAGAGGAGGGTCGTGAGGCGGGTCATCCCCGCGCACGGCGGACGAGAGATAAAGACGATCGGGGACGCCTTCCTCGTCGTCTTTCCGAGCGCGCTGGAGGCGGCGAAGTGCGCCTATGAGATCCAGGGGGCGATCAGGGAGTCCAATGCCACCAGGCCCGGCAGCCAGAGGGTGCGCCTGAGGATCGGCCTCCACCTAGGCGACGTCGTCGAGTCGGCAGGAGATGTCTCAGGAGACTCCGTCAACATCGCGTCGAGGGTCGAGCCGCTCGCCGAAGAAGACGGGGTCTGCCTCACCCGCCAGGTCTACGACCAGATCTCAAACAAGTTCGAGCTCCCTCTGACCCCCTTGGGCGCGAAGTCTTTGAAGAACGTAATCGCACCGGTTGAGGTCTACAAGATGGAGATGCCATGGGACGCGAAGAATCCTGGCTCGCCGCAGCGCCCGAGCCTCGACAGGAGGAGGGTCGCCGTGCTGCCTTTCGCCAACATGAGCCCAGACCCCAACGACGAGTTTTTCTCCGACGGCATGACGGAGGAGCTGATCTCGGCGCTGTCGAAGATCGAGCAGGTGGAGGTGATCTC
This sequence comes from Nitrososphaerales archaeon, assembly GCA_030039795.1. Classification (GTDB taxonomy): domain Archaea; phylum Thermoproteota; class Nitrososphaeria; order Nitrososphaerales; family Gagatemarchaeaceae; genus UBA183. The sequence continues at coordinate 1,893 of JASHUU010000003.1, forward strand.
GAGGACGTCGGTCATGCTGTACAAGAGGGCTCCCAAGCCGATCAAGGAGGTCGCGAAGGACCTCGAGGTCGGGACGGTCATCGAGGGCAGCGTCCGCAAGTCCGGAGACAAGCTCAGGGTCACGGTCCAGATGATCGACGCTTCGCGGGACAAGCATATGTGGGCGGACAGCTACGACAGGAAGATGGAAGACGTGTTCGAGATCCAGAGCGACATCTCGAAGAGGGTGTCCGAGGCCCTGCAGTCCAGGATGTCCAAGGAGGCCCAGGAGATGGAGGGGCCACCGACGGCCCTCGAGGCCTACACCAGCTATCTCAGGGCCGTCCAACTCCTGCAGGAGGGCACCACCGAGAGCCTGAAAGAGGCCGTAAGACTCTTCGAGAGCGCGATATCGAGCGACCCGAAGTTCGCCAGGGCGCATTCCGGACTGTCCAGAACATGGGCAAGTCTCGCTCTAGGACACCTGGACTGGAAGTCATGCGTAGACAAGGCGGAGGCAGAAGCAAGACAGGCGCTGAAGCTGGACCCAGGTTCGGCGGAGGCCCACGCTGCCCTTGCTAGGGTCTACAGCTACCAGGACAGGTTCAGAGAGGCGTTGGCGGAGGCCGAGGAAGCGGTGAGGCTCAATCCGAACCTTGCGGAGGGCTTCTCCATGCTGGGGTTGCACTATGCCACTATGGGGATGCTCGAGGAAGCATACCGATACATGCACAAGTCCCACGAGCTCGATCCGCTTTTCCTTTACTTCTATTTTGCAATCGTCGTCCAGCGCACAGGAAGGGAGAGGGAGGCGCGGGAAATGATAGAGAGGTGGAAGACGGCCTATCCGAAACACCCCGGCGTCTACTCCTCGCTCGCAGGCTTCTACCGCATGAAGGGCGACCTTGTTGCCGCACAGGAGACCTTGGACAAGGGACTCGAGTTAGACCCGGCCGACACAGGTCTCCTTACCGAGCAAGGCTTGATCTACGCGCTCACCGGCAGGACTGCCGAAGCGGACAAAGTCCTCGCGCTGATCGGCGCGAGTGAAGTCGAGTCGGCCCGCCTCTTCGGCCAGGTCCACGTCAACGCAGGGCTCGGCAGGCTGGACGAGGTCTTCAAGGCGCTCGACAGGCAGGCAGAGACCCACTCGTGGGGCGCCCTGATCAAGACCGACCCGGTCTTCGAGAAGGTGCGCCTCGATCCCCGTTTTAGCGCGTTCTGTTCGAAGGTCGGAATCGCCGACGCGGACTAGCAGCAATCTCCTGCGCCAGGGTTATGAAGGGTCCTCGCCTTCGGGGTGGCCTCTTGCATCCCGACTTCAATGAGTCGTACCGGGGCACGCCTCCCTGGGACATCGGACGACCGCAGAAGGAGTTCGTCAAACTGGCGGCCGACGGCGGGATACATGGGAGGGTCTTGGACCTCGGATGCGGGACAGGCGAGAACGCGATTTTCTTCGCCCAGCGCGGGTTCGACGTGGTCGGGGTGGACTCGGCCCCGCTTGCGATAGAGAGCGCTAGGAGGAAGACGAGGGAGCGAGGCTCGAGCGCCCGATTCGAGCTTGGAGACGCCCTCCGCCTCGGCCCTCTCGGCGCGAAGTTCGACACGATTACAGATTGCGGCCTCTTCCATGTCTTCGCGGACCGCGAGCGCCGTCTCTACGAGAAGAGCGTCCGTTCCGCCATCGCTGATGGCGGGACCTACTTCATGCTCTGCTTCAGCCCGAAGGAGCCGACAGACTGGGGCGGGCCCAGGAGGGTCTCTGAGGAAGAGATACGCGAGGCCTTCGGCGACGGGTGGCGGGTCAACTATGTCAGGGAGGCTAGGATCGAGACAAACTTCCACGAAGAAGGGGGCCAAGGCCTCCTGTCTTCCATAACTGCCAGATAGGCCGCGTCCTTCGCGCCGAGGGAATGGGAGTCTTTGGACTAGTCCGGGGTCCGGTCCAGCCCTAGCCTTCTCAGCAGGTTGACGTATCTCGGGTCGCCCTTCAGCCTCTTCGCTTCGACGTCGGTCTGCATGTCGGCGGAGAAGAAGTTAGAGACGTTGCCTGATGCTGACCGCTCCAGCCACTTGAAGCCTTCGTCGTCTTCGCCGAGGAAGAAGTACGAGCTGGCGATGCGAAGCGCCGACGGTCCATAGGGCTTTCCATAGCGAGCCTCCACCTCGGGGAGGAGCCTCCTGACAGTCTCCTTGTCACCCAGGAAGTACGCGATTTCCGAGTCTGCGCTAACTCTCGCGCTCGGGTCGAAGGCCTTGACGGCGTCAACCCAGGTGCCATACTCGCGCTTCATGTCATCGAAGAGCTTCATCCTGCCGTAGGTCAGCGCGACCGCCCACCTCATGCTGGAGCCGCCGAGTTCGACCGACCTCCTGAACTGCTCCAGCGCCCTCGGATAGTCGCACCTGTCGTAGTGGTAGTGACCGATCAGGTAGCAGATTATGGGCGACAGGGGGTCGAGCTCCGCGGCCCTCTGGATCTGCTCCAGCGCTTCTGTCCATCTTAGTTGGTCGTGGAGCATCAGGAAGTACCAGTGATGCGCGCTTGCATATCCCGGTTTGAGTTCTATCGCCTTCTTGAACTCCTTCTCGGCGCCGACGTAATCTCGCTTCGAGGTCAGCACGGTGGCTCTTGTCGCATGCGCTTCCGCCAAGCTCGGATCCATCTGCAAGGCCTTGTCGGCCTCCAGCTCCGACTGCTGCATGTTCGCCTCCACTTCAATCCCGAACTCGCATAGCTTGTGGCGGCAGTCTGACTGGCCGACGTATCCGAGCGCGAAGTTAGGGTCCTCCTTCACCGACTCCTCGAAGCAGCCGAGGGCTTTGGTCACGTTCTCGAGGGCGTTCTCCGAGCCTCTCAGGTTCCAGTAGGACCTTCCCTTCAGGTACATGGTATAGGCCGCCGTGCTCTCGGTGGGCCTCTTGCCGATCCTCTCGTCCTCAGGCACGAGTATCCTTACACGGAGCGCCTCCGACACCTGCCTCGCCACGTCGCTCTGAACTGCGAACACGTCGTCTAGGTTCCTGTCGTAGTTCTGCGCCCAGACGTGCCTGTCGCCCACGACGTCGATGAGCTGGGCTGTCACGCGGATCCTGTTGCCCGCCTTCCTGAAACTGCCTTCCAGCACGGATCCCACTTTGAGCTCCCTTCCGATTTCATCCACCTTCTTCGTCGTCCCCTTGTACCCCATGACAGACGTCCGCGAGATGACGCTGAGACCGCTTATCCCTGAGACCGTGGAGATGATCTCCTCCGTTATGCCGTCCGCGAAGTACCCGTCGCTCGGGTCGGGACTGAAGTTCGCGAAGGGCAGGACGGCGATTCTCCGCTGGTCCAGCCCGCCCGTCCCCGCGGCTTCCTCCTCCCACGGGAGGACGACCTTGAAGACCTCCGCAGGCTCGGCGATGTTCTTCAGCTCCTTCCTGCCGATGCTTCGAAGCGGGAGCTCGAACTTATTCTTGATCTGATAGTACACCTGCTCGGAAACGCAGATTCCTCCCGGCTGTGCCAGCGGCTCAATCCTCGAGGCTATGTTGACCGCGTCGCCGTACACATCGTTCTGACTGTGGATCACGTCCCCTACGTGGACGCCGATGCGGAGCTTGATCCTCCGTTCGGGCGACTGCCCGGCGGCCATCTCCCCCAGCGACTGCTGGATCTCGAAGGCGCACCTGACGGCCTCGAGCGCGCTCGCGAACTCGATGAGGAACGCGTCTCCTATCGTCTTCACCTCCTTCCCGTCGTGCTTCGGCAGGAACGGTCTCACGACCTTCCTGTGCTCCTCTAGGACCTCCATCGCCAATGCTTCGTTCCCTTGTGTGAGCGAGGTGTAGCCGACGATGTCGGTAAACATGATCGCCGCGAGCCTTCGCTCACCGTCTGCCAACTCGAGTCCGTCTGCCGGGGCTCGGCATACGATAAAACGGTTTGCGGGCTGGACAGGCGACGGGCAGGCTACATGCTCGGCGGAGGAACAGGCCTCAGGGCCCTGCAAGGTCCTCCACATCGATACCTAGCTCATGGAGCCCATAGGATTCAGGGTGATGCCTACCAAAACCCGATCATCAGGGTACGATAGTTGGCGGCAGGACAGCTCCACGGGTTTGCGTAGTAGTGGTTCAGGTTGGGTGCCACGCTGCTGATGTTGTCTCCGATTACCAGAGGGAAGCCGGGGCAGGA
>JASHUU010000004.1 GCA_030039795.1 Nitrososphaerales archaeon
TGGCTTTGGACCAGCGAGGACCCGAGCTCGAGCTCCTGGACCGTGGGGGGGGCGTGGTCGGCCATGGGGGCATGGCGGAACTCCATGGAGAGGCCATCCGTGAGGCTTTTGGGGAGGGGGCGCTCCGTGAGGGTGAGCACGCAGTCGATCCCCCTGGAGGAGAGCCATCGAAGCTGGCCTTTCGACGCGGGGTAGCCTGAGGCGGCCACTCTGCTGTCGTCGACCCATGCGAAGCCGGTGGGCTCGTCGGTCACTTTCGAGCGGAGCTTCCTTAGGAGTAGGCCACCCATGCCCATGGCCCTTCAGGTCACTTCCTTTGTCGTCAGTTCTTGAGACTCGGGCCTTCGCGGGCTCCGCGCCTATTGTTCCAGGACTTCGAGCCTGCCGAACTTCCCTACGTTGAGCCGCAGCTCGCCGCGGAAACTGTTCGTATACCCGTTGGTTATCCTCACCTTTGAGCCCTGCCTGACAAGATCAATCTGGTCGTCCCACAGAGACAGCCTCACGGTGCCGCTTTCATCCTTGAGGGTGCAGTCGGCCACCTTGGCCTCGCCGCCTGTCCTGAGGTTGACGGTCCGCGGGTCTGAAATCTCGGCTATCTCTCCCTCCGCGTCCACCCTTCTCATGCCGTCGCGAAGGTCGCGTATGTTCATCGAACCGCCGGTCGCCTCCGGGCATATATAACATTGAAGTGCCTTCGCCCTCCTTCGAAAGCGTTTAATCGGAAATAACGCGGCGCCGTCGACGCTTGCTTCAGGGCTTGGCTGACGCTGGGCTCCTATCTCTCTCATTCGCCGTGCCCCTCGCCGTTGTGCTGGTCGCGATGCCCCCGTTCATGAGGTTCCTGACCAGGTCAGGGAGGGTCGCCAAGGACGTCCACAAGCGCCCCCCGACCCAAGTCCCGGCGCCCGTCGGGCCCGTCCTCTTTCTGGGTGCGCTCGCAGGCGAGTTGGTGGCCTACGCGACCTTCGGCTCGCTCGTTCCAGTGGCCGTGATTGGCGCGGCTACGGTCGCGTTCGTGGTGGGCCTGACCGACGACCTCTTCGTCCTCGGGGCCCGGGTCAAGCCGCTTCTCCTCCTCCTCGCCGGCGTCCCCCTCGTCGTCCTAGTCGCCTTCCAGCGGGACCTGTACGTTCCGTCGATCACCTTTCCTCTGCTAGGTCCCAGCGCTGAGCACTTCACGATATACACTCTGTTGGTGGTCGCCGCATTCCCGATAGTGTCGAACGCATTCAACATGATGGACTCGTTCAACGGGGAGATCTCCTGGTTTACGCTTCTCACGTCGGCGAGCGTGCTCTTCGCCGTGGTGCTCAGGGCAGCCTTCACCGCAGGGTTCTCGCTGGCGAGGGTAGCCACCACGCTGCCTCTGGTGGCGGTCGCCATGGGCTTCCTCGTCTTCAACAGGTACCCGTCCAGGGCCTTTGACGGCGACAGCGGGGCCCTCTTCATGGGGGCGATGTTCGCATGCCTCGCGGTCACCGGCGGAGTCGAGATAGCCGCGATAGTCGCGATCGTGCCCGCGATTCTGAATTCGTTCTACACGCTGTCCAGCGTCAGGGGCTTCGTCGAGAGGAGAAAGATGGCGACGAGGCCGACCTACCTGGGGGAGGACGGGAAGCTCTATGCCTCTATGGAGCCGTCGGCGCCGAGCACGCTGGTGAGGCTGGTCCTCCTGGGAGGGCCGCTCTCCGAGAGGGAGCTTGTGCGCAATGTGGTGCTTCTTACGCTCGCAGCCTGCCTTCTCTCAGCCGCAATCTCCCTGCTGACGTGGGTGCACTGAAGTGAGGCTCGCCCCCCTCGTCCTGATAGAGACCGTCGCGTTCCTTCTCGTGATAGGCGAGACGTATCTGTTCTTCGCCGTGGTCGTGCCGCTCGGAGCCGTCCCAAAGAACCCGTTGGAGTACACGGGGATGGCGGCTCTCAAGATCGGCCTTACGTTCGGCCTTGGAGTGCTGTGGTTCCTAGTGATAGCGGCCCTCACACGGGCCTACGTCAGCAGCCGCATCAGGCGCCAGATTCCCACTCCCTCAACTTAGCGTCGTACTCCGCCCTCGTGTAGACCACCCTCGCGGGGACACCCATGACCACCTTCCCTGGCGGCACGTCCTTCGTCACGACCGCGCCCATCGCCACGACACTCCTCCTGCCGACCTTGACGCCCGCCTTTATCACCGCCCGCGCACAGATCACTGCGCCGTCCTCGACGGTGACCCCCGTCATCCTCTTGCTAGGCGGGAAGGGGTCATTCGTCAAGACCGCGCCCGGCCCTATGAAGACGTTCCTCCCTATGCGGGACATCGGAGGGATGTAGGCGCTCCCCTCGATCATCGTCCCGCTGCCGATCCTTACCCCGTAGTCGACGTGCGCAAGCGAGCCTATCTTGACGTTGTCTCCGATCACGGTCCCCGACCCCACGTAGGAGAAGTTCCATATCTTGACGTTCCTTCCTATCTTCGCGTCGGGGGAGACCGAGTTGACGAGCCTCACGCTCTCACTCCATGTATATCGGAGTCTTCGAGGAGCTCGAGGCCAGCACCGCCTCGGCAACCAGGGTAGCCCTGAACCCATCCTCCGCCGTGACAAGAGGTCGCCTCTTCTCTTCGATCGCGCCCACGAACTCCTTCATCTCCAGCATGAGAGGCTCCTGGAACTGCCTGGTCGGCGACGTCGTCGCAGTGCCCTCGTGGATGCTCGTCTGCTGTGTCACAAAATCGACGTCCACGACGGCCTTGGAGAAGACGGCGCTCAGCGTCCTGACCCTGCTCGGAGTGACCCAGTTGGTCACGAGGAACGCCGTCTTCTGGCCCGAGAAGCCGAGCAGTATCGTCGCGAAGTCTTCGTGCTCGAGCGGCACATACATCACTCCTACCCTTGCGTACACGCTCTTCGGCTGCTCGCCGAAGAGCCAGCAGGCCGTGTCGATGTCGTGCACCGAGGCGTCCTTGACGATCCCTACGTCCTCAGTCCTCTCCCCCCTCTTGTTCTCCCTGTGGAACTCGAGCAGGATCAGGTCGCCCATCTTGCCGGCGGCGATCATCCCCTTCAGTTCGGAGATGGGCGGATTGAACCGCTCGATGAACCCGACCGTGAGAATCCTGTTCGCCTTCTTCGCCTCGTCGATGAGCAACTGGCCGTCCTTGGCGGACGTCGTCATCGGCTTCTCCACGAGGGTGTGGAACCCCGCCGCCAGGGTCTTCCTAGCAATCGCGAAGTGGGTCGACGCAGGAGTGCAGATGGTCACCGCGTCGAGCTTCTCCTTGTTCAGCATCTCGTCGAGTGACGTGTAACCAGGGACGCGGTACTTCTTGGAGAACTGTTCAGCCCGCGCCTTGTCCATGTCGCAGACCGCGCCCAAGCACTGGAGCTCGTCGAAGACCCTGACGTGGTTCTTCCCCCACCCTCCGGTGCCCACGACGCCGACGCGCACCATAGGGCCGGCCCGCCGCTCAGTCGATATAGGCTTATTCTCGGCCGAGACCCGGCGTGGCCGAGATCTCCGTCATTTCGACCCCGCGCTCGCTCTTTCTCAGCTGGTTCAGGGCCTCTTGGTCCTGCTTCGAGCAGACGATCAGAACGTTGTGCTTCAGCGGGTCCAAGGCGCCAGGGCCGCCCTTCAGCCTCGCACCCGAGAGGATCTCTACCTCGGTGACGTAGTCCTTGAGCCTCTGCTGTATGCTCTCTGCGACCTGCAGCCTCTCACCGCGCATCTCGTACTTGTCCAGCGTCCAAAGGAGCGTTATCTTGGTCCTGCTGGCCTTCAGCTGCTTCTCTCTGAGCACCTCTCTCGTCTCGTCCACCACGTATCTGACGTAGTTCTCGAAGCTCTTCAGCGCCGCTCCCGCGAGGTATGACATCGACTCTCCAGTCTCTTCGCTGGCCTGTATCGCCTTGAGCTCGTAGAGGCACGACGCGAACTCGTCTATGAACGCACCGCTCTCCCGCCGAAGGGCCACCTTCGCCTCTCTTGCCCTCCTAGCCATTTCGATCCCTATGACCGACGAGACCGCGCCCTCCATCACCGTAGACACGTACTCGAGCTCGGCCGAGAAGATATTCTGCGAGCTCCTCTGGAACCCGAGCGTTGAGAGCGCATCCTTCTGCTGCGACTCCGTGGAGGCGACGACCGCCGGCTTCGAGTCGCCAGGGCGAAGGGGCATGTAGGCGTACGTAAGCGTCGAACCCACCTGCAGGCCGGTCTGCTTCTCGACCACCATGATGTTCTCCGAGTTGCCCCCGGGCCCGGTCGGTAGAGTGTTCACGAGCGTCACCCCCTTGTTCAGGTGCTTCGACAGGTCTCTCAGCTTCGAACCCGTCTCGACCAGCGTCTCGTCTGAGAGCCTCCTGAATTTCGGAGTGAAGAAGATCACCTCGGCGTCTCCGAGGACCTGTTCGATTGGCTTGAAGCTCAGCAAGCTCTCTTCTTCCATCAGCTCCTGCAGGCGCGGATTCCTCTTCAGGAAGGTCTGGTCCATGTCCATGGCCATCTGCAGCATCTCGTCGACGACGGTAACCAGGGCCTTGTCCGCCAGGTCTCCGGCCAGCCTGTACCCTTCGCTGGACAGACCGTACATCGCCACCCTGGTCTTCGGCAAGAGAGACTCTCCGCTGCGCGAGGTCGTTAATTATGCTTTGAAGGGCGAAGCGGCATCGGGAGCCGGGCCGCGCCTCCATCCGGCTTCGGGCAAACGGATTAGTATCTTGCAGTGGAGCGGGGGACGTGGATGTGTCCGACCTCGGGATGCGGCTGAGCGGAGACGCGAAGGGACCGTGAGGGTCTGGATCGACGTCCTCACGCCGAAACAGGTCCTGTTCTTCGGACCTGTGATCGAGGAACTCGGACGCGGAGGGGCTGAGGTCCTCGCCACGTCGAGGCGGTACAGAGAAGTGGGGCCCCTGGCGGAACGCGCGGGCCTCGAACTGAGGTTCGTCGGCGAGAGAGGAGAGAAGGGAGCGGAGGAGCAGCTCCTCGCAGCCACGCGACGGCAGGCCGAGGTCATACCCCTGGTGAAGGAGTTCGCCCCAGACGTGGCGGCTTCCGTGGCCTCAGGGGTCTGCGCAAGGGTCGCCTTCGGCCTCGGCGTCAGACACGTGGCCGTGAACGACTCGCCCCACTCCGAAGTTGCCGGCCGGCTTTCGATACCGCTCAGCTACCATCTTCTGTGCCCGTGGATAATCCCGTTCGAGGAGTGGCGGCGGTTTGGGTTGAGAAAGGGTCAGGTGACCACGTATCACGCCCTGGACCCGGTCGCCTGGCTGAAGCGGAAGCCCGTCAGGGGCCCTGTCCCTTCGCTGGAAGCTGGCAGGAAGACCATCACTGTGAGGGTACAGGAAAGCGACTCGCCCTACCTTTCGAGGGCCGACGCAGGCTGGACGGACGTTCTGCTGACCGCCCTGATCAGGGCCTTCCCCCAGGCGAACATAGTCGCCCTGTGCAGGTATGGATACCAGGTGGAGGAGGTGAGGAGGAAGTTCGGCACGAGGTGCATCGTTCCCGGCGAGGTCGTCAGCGGGCACGACATGTTGAGCGCGACGGACCTCTTCGTGGGCATGGGTGGAACGATGAACGCCGAAGCCGTTCTTATGGGCGTGCCCACGATCTCTGCCTTCCAGGGCTCGCTCTTCACCGACGCCTTCTTGGAAAGACAGGGATTGCTCGCCAAGGCCCGGACCCCTTCTCGCGCTGTGGCGTGCGCCAAGAGATTTCTCGGAGAGACGTTCAAAGCGGACTACGCGAAGAGAGCCAAGCGGCTCTTCGACTCGATGGAAGACCCGGTGCCGAAGGTAGCGGGTTACCTGAGGAAGGCCGCACAGGAGACCTAGGACACTTGGGCACTGCCGCTGGTTCCGAGGAGGCAAGACAGTGGAGGGCGGGAGCCTGCTAGAGCTCTACCTCGCCCTGTTCGTCATGCTCGCCAGCGCCTGGGCGCTAGGGGAGGCGCTTCGCCGAGTAGGCCAGCCCGCGCTTGTGGGCCAGCTCCTTGCCGGCGTCCTCGTGGGGCCCTCCGTCCTGAACCTGATACAACCGTCGGCCTCGGACCTCACGGCCGTCGAGAACGTCGCCCTCTTCTTCATAATGCTGCTTACGGGGCTGGCAATCAAGCCCGCCAAGGTCATCGCGGCAGGCAGGAGGGGCGCGCTCGTCTCGTCCGTCTCATTCGTAATCCCCTTCGCGGGAGCCTTCGAAGTCGCGCAGCTCTTCGGAGTAGGGACGGTGAGCGCCCTGACAGTGGCCCTGACCGTGTCCATCACCGCAGTCCCCGTTAACTCGATCATCCTGATGGAGCTCGGGCTGCTCGACACTGACCTCGGGGCCGCAGTAATCGCCGCGGGGGTCATAGACGATGTCGTCTCATTCGTCGTGCTCAGCGTCATTCAACAGTTCGGCGGCAACCTCGCGGCGGGAGCGGCGGACGTGGCCTGGGACGTCGCGAAGGTCCTGGTCTTCCTGATCGGGGTGCTTGCCTGCGAGCACGTCCTCAGGACGAACATGTCAGAAGTGCGAAGGTGGATGGACAGACTGTCGGCTCGAATGAAGACAAGGGGGTCTTATGTCGCATTCCTCATCGTCGCGGCCCTCGGGGTATCACTCGTCGCCGAGTGGTGCGGGCTCCAGTTCGTGATTGGAGCCTTCTTCGCCGGGCTTCTCCTGAGCGAAGTGACCGGCGCCGAGACGCTGGAGAAGACGGGGGACGTCATCAACGGTGCGACCTTCGGGTTCTTCGGCCCACTGGCGTTCTCCTTCATAGGAGCAGAGCTGGTCCTGTCGTCAATAGCGGGCTCGCCGCTTCTCGTGGGCGCGCTGCTTGCAGTCGCGGTCACCAGCAAACTGGTGGGAGGGACGCTCGGCGCGCGGCTTGCCAAGTTCCCTTCGACGGAAAGCGTCGTAATAGGATTCCTGATGAACTCGCGCGGCTTCGTCGAGCTGGTCATAGCCACCACGGCATACCAACTCGGGCTGATAGACACGTCTCTCTTCTCCATAGTTGTCGGCATCGGGATCGTTACGACGATCATGTCCCCAGTCGCGTCGAGGGCTGCCATAGGCAGAATGAAGGGGCGGCCCGTTTCTGCGACGTCGGCCGCCGGCGCGGCAGAGCCTTCCGGGGCATCCTAGGCATCCCGAGAGTCTGGCCGCCGGCCGGAAGCCTCCGCCACACACGCCCACTCCGAGTTCCTGCAGCCGGGCCTGCCAGCCCAGCACTTGCAGCCGGGGAGGCGAGGAGCCAGTCCTGAACGCAAAGGCCGAGTCCGCTCCAGCCTGGAGCCACGTGGGTCCGAACGGAGGCGCGATGGGAGACTTGCGAGTCTGGTTCTATAGAGACTCGTCCATTCGTCGTACGAAGTGCCAGACGGAGACTGCGATCAACAGCAGGTCGAAGCAACAAACGACCGCTACGTCGAGGTAGACCTGAGAGACTGGTACCTGCACGCTTCCGGGGATGAGAAAGTAACGCAGCGCGGCTATCGCGTAGGT
>JASHUU010000047.1 GCA_030039795.1 Nitrososphaerales archaeon
TTAAGGAGAACAGACTCAAGCCATCTAGCGTAGGCCTGAACAAGAGCGCTCCTCCCGATGTCCTTGGTGTAACCCGTCTCGAAATTTTGGCACTCAATTACGAGTGGAGTGCCCGAGTACTTTGAAACCAACAGGGACAAAAGGCCTCCCCAAACGCTCACATTTTGAATGACATCTACTTTGAATCTGCGTAGGACCCGCAACAGAGACAACGCCTTTAGCGGATTCACCTCGTCAAACAGGACTCTCCGATGTAGGCTATGAAGCGATTTCAACTGCCTGTGCGAAGGATAGGCCTCGATCAAAGTTCTTGATCGTCTTGAAGAGTTCGCGACGGGTGACAACACGACGACGCTCCCAATATCCGAACGAGCTTCTAGCGCGTTGATAATTCCGATCTCTCTAGCTCCTCCACCGTAAGTGGGATCAAGGATGTCGAAGGAGGCGACAAAACAGATGTTTCGCAAGTAACCTCCAGCCAAACCCTGCTCGGCCAATAATAACAATTTCCGACTCGGTCTGACTCCGTGGCCCGGCCGAATGTTGTGTCTTGCTACATACGCATTGCAGCAAGGCGGCCAAGTCAGCGAGTAGGTTGCCGCGCGTCGATAGATGGCGAGTCATCCCCTCAGGCTGCCTGAACCAGCTCCCATGGGTCATGCGCCCTTCCGTATCATTTCCCGATAGAGAGAATCAGCTTCACATACCTCAGGAGCAGGCCGATCAACCTGCTGACTATCCCTAACCCGGCGAAGGTGTGTTCCATTGTGCTCATGTCGTCCGTTTTGATGGCGCCCAGGAGCGGCGCGAGCGTCAAGTAGGACAGTGTGAAAACGAGGAGGTCGGCCAGTAGCGTGAGTGCGCTCGAACCAAGAGTCTGGGAGACCAGAGCCGTCGCTCCGCAGGAAACAGCTGCAGAAAGCAGTATGGCCGCGTTTGCCTTAAAATCGAGCCTGGCGTTCATGTATCTGTCCGCCAAGACTGTCCCCATGGCCCACGCCGCAAAGTCGGAGAGCAGATTCGCGTAGATTATGCCGTCTACCCTCCAGTCCGCGGCAATTGCTAAGAGTGGAGCGGCCACGAAAAGCACGGCGCCCGCCACAGTCTGAAGGACCATGGTGAGCTTCGGCCTAGCAAAGCCATTGAAGAAGGCGATGTGGACAGTGTATCCGAACGCCGTGGGAAGGTACGCGATCGCGAGCAGTTGAAGGTATCCGATCCCCCCGTCATAGGACGCCCCGTAGAGTACGTGCATGAGGGGTCCGGCGGCGGCAAGAAGGAAGAAGGTGACCGGAGTGAGCAGAAACGCGACGAACCGGTAAGCCTGTTTGAAAGCCACTCTAACGTCGCCCCCCACTCCGTCAAAGGACGCGAAGGCGGGGAAGAGCGCATATGTCAGAGCGGATGAGACGGTGGTCATCGGAACGATGAAATTGCTAGCCGCTTGGTACCATCCGTAGACGTTGTTCGTGGCTATGTAGGCGAGGACGAAGCTCGCGAATAGTGTTGCGAGACCGTTGACCACGGTGCCCGCGTAGAGGGGAAGGCCAAACGTCAGCATCGTCTTTGAGTCCTCGAAGAATTTCCCCCTTCCCGACGCTCCCCTGAGCCTCCAAAGGTAAAGCGCCGCCGTCCCTACCACTCCGGCTGCGACTGACGAAGTCAGCTGCCCCACAATGGCTCCTGTCACTCCGAGTCCAACGATTATGAGCAACGGAGCGAGCGCGAGCTTGACGAAGGCCTGAGAGACGTTAGACAGGGCCGAGAGGCCCATCTGGTTCCAGCCTATGGCCGTCGCGGTCACCGTCGTCAGAATCATGCTTCCGAAGACCGCGAGTGAAACGAGTTGGACGTACGGAGTTAGGCCGGGCCTGTTGATCAGCAAAGAGGAGAGGGGACCAGCAAGTGCGAACTCGAGCAACGCGAGCGCCGCGCCGTTCATCCAGAGAAACCGTATCCCGTTGACCGCGTAACGCTTAGCCTCCTCGGGCCTCCCCTGAGAGATGCTGTATGCCGAGAACCGAATGAGGGAATAATCGACTCCGAAGCCGAGGAAGCATATGAGGAAGCTGGGGACGAGGAGCACCAAGGTGTAAATCCCATAGTTCGTAGGACCGAGGAGCCTCGCGATTACGATGACGGCGACGGCGGACACTGCGACGGCGCCCATGTTGCCGACGAAGAGGACGGTGCTTCCCCTCACGGAGCGCTTCGCGATATCAAGGTGGGCCATCGACTCCTGGTTGTCCATTGCTTCTGGGCTTGGCTGTGGTTCGTGGTGATATATCCATGAGGCGTCGCCAAGAGCAGCAGACCATCCGCTTGAACGATGTGATCTGCGACTCAGCTCGCCGAAGGTAGGGCTCGGCGAGCATGTCATCGCGGTTCTCCTTGTTGTTCGGGTAGACCTTGGTGGTCTCGAATTGGTCGGCGCCGTGGACCTCGCACTGTGCCGGGTGGACCTACTCTCCTAGCCTTCGGGCGTCCCGTCTGGCCGTCACGAAGTCATGTAGCGTGGGCGTCGCGGCCGCGCCGGTCGCGCCTCTTCTCCCAGGCTGCGCTAACCACAGCCACATCTCAATTCAGAATCTGGAGGAAACGCGCCTGCGCGGAAACGGGGACCCTGGCTGCACATCCGGAGCTCGGGGTCGAAGACAGTGCAAGCGATGGCGGCTGGAACTTATTCAGCCCATCCTGAAGGTCTCAACGCCTACCTTTACGAACAACATCAGTACAGAGCTGGTCCCACCGTGAGGGCAGGTCATCATGCGGAGAGCTGT
>JASHUU010000005.1 GCA_030039795.1 Nitrososphaerales archaeon
TGACGACTCGGCCCCCGTTTGCCGCGATCCTATCGATTATAGGCCTCAGCCTGTCTACGAAGACGAAAGGGACGACTCCTGCCTCGCCGACAGCCTTGAACTTCGGCTCCCAGTGTCCAATCACATGGCCCGTCCCGTCCTCGAAGCTCGCGTGGCCGGGCTTCACCTGCACCTCCCATCCGAACACCGCGTGGTAGAACTCCGCAGACTTGCTAGGGTCCCTGGAAGGGATGCTCAAGAACGAGACGCCGTTGTCTCGGAAGATTCGCGACTCGCCGCTCAACTGCCTGGCCTGTCAATGCATCGCTCTTAATTTTTTGGAGCCGTTCCGGGTCGGCTTCTCCCGCTTCTCCGAGTCCCGATGGCATAGGTTCATAAGGCAAAGTCGGGCGGGCAGGATACGTGGTCACGATACTGGTTCCGGACGTCACGTCGGCCACCTTCCTCATCGCCGTGATAGTCCCGCTAATCCTGGGGGTCGTGGTGGGCTACATCATCAAGAACGCCCTGAAGATCGGCATCGCCATCGCCGTGATAGTCCTCATCCTCATATTCCTAGGCGTGCTGACCCCTTCACAGGTCCTGACCCCGCTCCTAAGCCTGGTGAAGTCAGGGAGCGCCCTCACGGCCGAGGTGAACAAGGTCGCGGGGTACCTGCCGTACTCGTCGATAACGTTCCTGATAGGCCTCGCGATAGGCTTCCTGAAGGGGTAGGCGGCCGAGCGCTCCAGGTTTCTTATCCGATCAGCCATTCCTTCGGAGGACCTTGCCCTCCGGCGCAGTCCACCACGCCCGTCACCCTCCGCAAGAACGAGGGGCAGGCGAAGCAGACTAGGAAGGCCACCTCTCTCTCGACGACCGGGCACTTCACGCTCTCCTTCTTCATCCGCGATATGGCCTTGGGGCTCGCCGCGCCCTTCAGCTCCCCGGAGACGGACTTCGGTACCCTCTTTGGCTTCACCGAGGGGAAGACCTCGACCTTGAACTTCGTGTCGCTTGGCATCTTTCGTGGCTACGTACGCGGGGTGGGATAAAAATCTGAAGTTGGAATTTCCGGTCGCCCGCCCCCGCGTCACAGCAGGTTGACTATGAAGCCGACGAGGAACCCGAGGAAGATCCCCGCGTACGCTATCCTGAGCTTGGAAGGGTCAGGCTCCCCGAGGAGGCTCCTGAGCATCGGGAGGATGACGTAGAGCATCGTGCCGATGGCGAGCCCGTCGAATATGAGGTCGAAGACCGCGGTGTTGTAGTAGAAGCCGATCGCTCCGCCCAGAATCGTCGGGAGCCCGCCCACCATCAGGGCCGCGGCTATCACCCCCATGTGCTTGCTCCTCTCGCCGCCTGGTCCCGCGAAGGGCGTCGCTATCGGGAACCCCTCGGTCGTGTTCTGCAGAATGAACCCCACAAGCACGACGAGCGTGGCGCCGGTCAGCCCGATCGTCACGCCCAGGGAGCCGAACAGGAGGCCCTCCGTGAGGTTCTGGAACCCGATCCCCACGGCTATGATCATGGCGAGCTGGGAGGGCGTCAGAGACAGCTTCCCCCTGTGGCCGGCGACGAGCAGTATGGCGAACCCAGCCGCGAGAGAGAGCGAGAAGACGAAGTCGTAGAGAGGCGAGGAGCCATACCCGTAGAGGGAGCCGTTGTAGAGCAGGGCCGCCGAGTCCACGAACACGTCGGCGATGAGGAAGAGCAAGATGCCTATCGCCACGGCGTTGAGAAGCTTGTCCCGCGTTTGCCCGAGGTTCTTGCTGAGCACTATTGGCAATGAGAAGTAGATGGAGAGTCCCATCACGGCAGAGAGGAGGATGGTCTCCGTGAGGCTGACCACGTCGGAGGGTCGTATAACATATGTAATATTTAGAGGTGCCGATGCTCTCTACCAAGGTCGTGTGGCAGGAAGTCTCTTCTGCTCCCCTAAGGGAGGGAGCCCGATTGAAGGCGAGGAGTCATCGCGACCCTGCCCAGACGGACGCCGCTCCCGTGACTTGGGACCAAGTGGTGGCCCACAGGCTCAAGAGGAACCATCTCGTCCGGAGGGCTGGCCGCCCGGACATCCCTTCGGTCCTCCACGACATCGCAGGCGCGCAGGCCCAGGTCCTCTCAGCGGCCTACGCGGCCGTCAGGCCCAGGGCGGAGGGGGTCGGATCAGAGGATCTGGCGGCGTCGACATGGGAGAGGAGGACGCTCGCCAGGGCCTGGTGCATGAGGAGGACGATGTACCTCCTTCCTTCGGACGACCTCGCCCTTTTTGTGAGAGGGACCGCCCGCCGGGCGGAGCGCGAGGTGCGCTGGGCCCTCTCAAGAGGAGCCTCCGCCAAGGGACTCGAACGAGCGTCAGACGCGGTCCTGGACGCGCTCGACAGGCCCCGCGGATACGCCTCCATGGCGGAGTCGGTCGGGAAGGCGCTCGGGCGGGACGTGAAGTTCAGGGAAGGAGGAGGATGGGGGAGCAGGACGAAGGTCCCCTGCCTCAGGGTGGGCCCGCTGACGCTCTCGGTGGGATTTCTCCTTCACCTGACCGGGGCGCGTGGTGTCGTCTGCTGCGGGCCGGGCGAGGACGGGGGCTCGACGTTCGTCCGGGCCGACAGGTGGGCGCCTCGGTGGAGGGACATCCCCGTAAAGAGGGCGGAGAAGGACCTCCTGCGCGCTTACCTCAGGGCGTTCGGTCCGGCGACGGTAGGGGACTTCACATGGTGGACCGGGATGACGGCTTTAGACGCGAAGGACGTCTGGTCCGGCTGCGCCGACGAGATGGTCCCTGTGGACGTGGAAGGATGGAGGGCGTGGGTCTTGCGCGCCGACCGTCGGGAGCTCGAAAAAGCCGGGCTCCACGAGCGAGTCGTCCGCCTTCTCCCGAACTTCGACTCGTTCCTCCTCGGCCACAGGTCGAAGGACCACCTGGTCGACGCCCGACACCGCGGCTCGGTCTACAGGCCCCAAGGATGGGTCGCGCCCACGGTGCTGGTGGACGGCCGCGCCGTCGGTGTCTGGCGCCACGAGAGAAGAGGCGCGGCGCTCGAGGTCAGCGTGGAGCCGTTCTCCCGCCTCCCTGACGAGGTGGCCAGGTTGGCGCGCGCCGAGGCTGAGGACGTGGGCCGCTTCCTGGGGTGCCCGCGCGTGTCCGCCAAGATTCATGCGGCATAGCGCGGTCTAGAGGTCGTAGACAGTCCCCGGCACCTTGGGGAACGGCTGGACCTCGCCGATGTGCCTTGCTCCCACGAGCCAGCTGACCAGCCTCTCGACCCCGATGCCCGCCCCGGCGGAAGGTCTGAGCCTCCGTCCGGCCGCAAGCTGCAACAGTAGCGCGAAGTTCTCCTTCTTCACGCCGTCCCTCTCCATCTTGGCCACGATCCTCTCGTACTCCCACTCGCGCCTTGCCCCCGAGAGTACCTCCCCGTACCTGGGCACCAGGAGGTCGTAGTTGTCCCAGACGCCCGACACGGGGTCCTGGAAGTCGTAGAACTCCCTTGGTATGTTCGTGACCCAGACGGGGTCGTCTATCTCCTTGGTGAGCCTCGACTCCCACTCGGCGCCGTACTCCTCCACGACCTCCTCCCTGTCCATCACTTTGAAGGGGGCGCGCGGCGTCCCCAGGCCGTCGAGCCGTGAGAGCGACATGAGCTCGTCTCGCCTTTCCCGCTTCAGCACGTCGACTAGGCCTGTCACAACGCCCTCGACGACGCCCCGCACCTGCCCGAACGACCCGCCTCTGACCTCGAAGTCGAGCTGGGTGAACTCGTAGGCGTGCCAGCCGGTGGCGCTCCTCTCCCGCTTCTCTATCCTGACGTTCGGGGAAAGGGAGAAGAGCCGGGGGTAGGCCGTAGAGCACGCGACCAGCTTGTGTACTATCATGCTCAGGGTAGTCCTCACGGTCTCGCCGTAGATCTCCGTCTCCACCCGCTTCTCTATGGACGCCCCCGGGTCCGGCCACAGGGGGTCGGTCGACTTCGACAGCACCACGGGCAGGAGCCAGTCGAAGCCCTGCTCCACGAAGGCACGAGTGAGGAAGCTGAGGGTGGACGTCGAGACCCTTCCTATGACCCGCTTCCTTGCGAGCTCCTCCTCCGAAAGCCGTTCGAGAGGCTTCGGCAACCCGCGCGGGAGCGCTTCGAGCGATGTCGACATAATGATACATACGGCCCAGGACGTATAAACAGTCTGACGGTGAGTTTGGCACTTTACCGGTGGATAACTCATATAACTGCGCTCACGTCAGCATAGTGCCGGTGTGCTTGACCCCAAGGACGAGAGGATCCTGCGGGCGCTGGTGGAGGACGGGAGGAAGCCGGTCGTGGAGATCGCCGAGGAGCTGGGGCTCCCCAGGGCCACCGTCCAGGAGCGGCTGAGGAAACTCGTCGAGTCAGGAGTGATCAGGAGGTTCGTGGCCGTCCCAGACTACTCCAAGGTAGGGAGGCAAGTCACGGCGTACGTCTTCGTCGCGTTCACCAGCGAGGAGAACCTCTCGCAGCGAAGACTGGCCGAGGAGGTCGCCCGCATCCCCGGCGTCTACGAGGTCTCCGTTATATCCGGGGAGTGGGACATACTCCTGAAAGTGAGGGCAGGCTCCGTGGAGGAAATAGGGAGCCTAGTGGTCGACAGGCTGAGGGCCATCAGGGGCGTGGAGAAGACCGAGACCTGCGTGGCCTTCCAGACGATAAAGGAGACTCCGTGAGCGCCCCGCCCGCATGACATCGTCAAACTGAAGCGCCAGCCGCCGCGTCCGAGCCACGCTTCGGCGTCCTGACAAGCAGCAGGTAGGCCACTATCGCAACGGCGAAGGACGCGAAGTAGCTCACGTCAGCCCCCTGGAGGGCTGAGGCGACGGGACCCTCGTAGGGGATCCCGTAGGACGTGAGGTTCATGAACGGGACCGAGGCCGCCAGCCCTATCACATAGGACCCGATCGCCCTCCAGGCCACCCCGGCCCGCTCCACGCCCGACCTCACCCCCCTGAGGTAGAACGCGGCCAGCATGACGCCTATCCAGGGAGTTATCCAGTAGTCCAGGGTGATGAGGAAGTTCTCATAGAACCCCTGGAAGTTCT
This sequence comes from Nitrososphaerales archaeon, assembly GCA_030039795.1. Classification (GTDB taxonomy): domain Archaea; phylum Thermoproteota; class Nitrososphaeria; order Nitrososphaerales; family Gagatemarchaeaceae; genus UBA183. Next base: position 5,048 of record JASHUU010000005.1, read on the forward strand.
GGGCGCCCACGAGCGCGAGGAGGAAGCCGGCCGCCGCGGCCACGACCACGGCCGTCTGGCGCTTGGACTTCCCGTAGACCACCAGGGCTGAGAGAGAGTTCGTGTAGATGTTGAGCGCGTTCGCAGCCACCGCCCCCAGGACGATGGCGAGGAGCGCGAAGGCCGCGTACCCTCCCGAGACCTGCGCCAGCCCCGCTATCATGTTGGCGTTGCAGGCGGGCGTGCAGCTGTCGACGTAGATGCCGAAGCCGATGACCTCGACCCACACGCTCGCGAGGACGCCCCCCGCCAGCACCAGGAGAGTGATCCTGGCCCTGCTCGCCCCCTCGCGGAGGTACCGCGAATAGTCGCTCGCGTAGGGAGACCAGCTCATCAGGTAGGAGAATACGACGGCCACTATGAACGCGAAGAGGTACCCGTTGAAGGCGCCGTACGTCGGCTCGATCGACGCCGCGCGCGACGGGTAGAGGGAGAAGGCGACCGCGGTCACCACGGCGAACATCGCGGCCAGCACGACCGACATCGCCACCTCGAGGCCGTGGATGATGTCGTGCCCGTAGAGCGCGACGAGCGCCTGGACCACCACCAGGGCCAGCGCGCCGGCGTCGAACGGGACCCCGAAGGCGAGTTTCAGGGCGAGGCCCCCGAGTATCGTGTTGACCGTGAACCACCCGACCGTGCTGACCCAGTTTGCGACTGCAAACGGCAGGTTGCCGGCCCTCCCGAAGACCGCCCGGGAGATCATCATCTGCGGGTACCCGAAGGTGGGCCCCATGGAGGCCATCAGCCCCAGCATGATGCCGGCGAGCGCGTTCCCAACCAAGACGGCCACCAGGACGTAGTCCAGAGGCAGCCCGAGGAAGTACGCCCCCAGCGCGAAGTCCGCTATGGTCAGGTTCGCGCCGAGCCACAGCGTGAACTGGCTGAGCACCCTTCCGTGCCTGTCCCTGTCAGGGACGTGCTCTATGGCTAGCTTCTCCACGCCTGTTCCGAGGCCGGCCGGGCCGAGATTTAAGCGGGACGAGTCCCGCAAGGCGCCCAAGCCAGCGAGGACACGAAGGAACTGTGGACGGTCAGATCTTCCCGCCCGTATCGTCGCCTACGGCGCTCGACAGGGCGAGGACATCCTGCTTCAGCTCCCCCCTTCCTGCGAGCCCGGCGTAGAGCGCCAAGAGCTTGAGCTGCCTGGCGACGTCCGACTGCGCCTCCTCCGACAGCCTGGCGAGCTCCTGCTTCCCCTTGCCTGAGACGATGTAGCGCCTCGTGTTCCCTTCCCTCTTCGGCAGCTCGGTTATCAGGCCCTTGCCGAGCAGCTCCTTGAGTATGAGATAGACCGACCCCGGCCCGGGGGTCCACGCCCCGTCCGTCGCCCTTCTGATCTCGGCCGAGAGGTCGACGCCTGACATGGACGACTCGGACAAAAGGCGGAGCGCGGCCAGCCTGAGCATGCCCTTCGGTACGTCTATCAAGCCGCGTCGCCCACACTCGTCGGGGCCCTCCAGCCGCTAAAAGCTTTCAGAGGAGGTCGGCGGCAGCGGGAGAGGTGGGCGCGAAGCCTGCGATAGTCATCCACGCGGGGGCGGGCAGCGGGAGGTACGCGGAAGGCGACGTCAGGTTCAGGGAGCTGGCTCGCGCCTTGGAAGAGGGAAGGGGCGCCATGAGGAAGGGGTCGTCCACCGACGGGGTCGTGGCGGCCGTGGAGTACATGGAAGAGTGCGGCGCGTTCAACGCCGGGAGGGGCGCCTGCACCACGGCCGCCGGGACCGTCGAGCTCGACGCCGCCGTGATGTGGGGGGAGGGCCGCAGGGGCGCCGGCGTGGGCTCGGTGACGTGCACCTACCACCCGGTAAAGCTCGCGCGCTGGGTGGCCCTGAACACTCCCCACATCCTTGTGGTAGGGGACGGGTGCGCGCCGATGGCGAAGGCAGCCGGGCTCGAGACAGGGACGGTGTCCCCGTCGGAGTCCTCGATGAAGAGGTTCGAGGCGATCAAGAGACAGCCCGGAGGGAGGAGGTCGAACCTGGAGCTCCTAAGGAGGCTGCAAGAAGGGAACACGGTGGGAGCCGCGGCCGTGGACCAGGACGGCGAGCCTGCAGCCGCGGTAAGCACTGGAGGCATGTGGATGAAGCTCCCGGGGAGGGTGGGCGACTCCGCGATCCTCGGCGCCGGAGTGTGGGCGGAGAGTGGAGCCGGTGCCGCCTCGGCGACAGGGACGGGCGAGGAGATCATCAAGAACTCGCTCTGCGCCTACTCCTGCGGCCTCATGCGCAGCCATGATGCCGAGACGGCGGCGAGGCGCTCGATAGCCATGATGACAAGGAAGAGCGGGCGAGGCACCGCCGGGATAGTCACGGTGGACGCGAAAGGCAGGACGGGGACGGCCTTCAACTCTGAGGCGATGGGGAGGGCTTGGTTCGACGGCCGCACGGGGAAGGTCGTGACGAGGGCTTGAGCCCATGGGCGCGAGTCCAATGCTCGGTCTTGTTCTGGAACCCTAAGGTCACGACGAGTCGCTGATCCGTCCCTCGGCGGGGTGGCTAACACTGATAGACAAGAAGGATACATTACATTCACCACGTCTGGTTTAAATGGAGAGACGACGGTAATGAATCTGTGAAGTCCACAGGCTGGATGGGCGTGAGCTCGACCTTC
>JASHUU010000048.1 GCA_030039795.1 Nitrososphaerales archaeon
CAATAGCAGAACCAACGATGTAAGGAACCGCTTCCAATTCCTCTTGAAATAGAGTTTGAGGAGTTTCTGTAGGACATCGCGTTGCTCCTTTGCTGAAGGTTTGGGTTTTGTTGAAGGTTTGGACTCTTCCTCTTCCAAGACCATGTAGCCAAAGCCTTGTAACATTTACCCCTTTCCATAGGGATATTTCATGAGACGAGCGTGCAACACGGTTAACAATATCACCGGCACGAAACGCACTAATACGGGTCGGAGGTTGACACGTGACGCGTTGAGTGGTCGTAAAATTAGTCCGCAGCTCTAGCCGGACCAAGGCGCTCAGCGCGAACTACGACTGGAAGCAGATTGAAGACAAAGTCCGGGCATTCTACGCCGACCCCCGGACGAGGCGCTCGGCCTCGAAGAGGGTCGCAGGCAGCAAGCCAGTAGGCTACGTCGAGGGCCCGCCCACCCTGAACAACCAGCCGCACGCCGGGCACGTCAGAGGGCGCATCATGAAGGACCTTTGGTATAGGCGAAGCACCATGGAGGGCAGGAACATCGTCTTCCGCGGCGGGTGGGACACGCAGGGCCTGCCGGTGGAGCTGCAGGCGGAGAAGGAGATGGGCCTGTCAGGCAACAAGTGGGAGGACCTCAGGCAGGTCGGCGTCGAGAAGCTCGTGGAGGCCTGCAGGAAGCTCGTGGACAAGTACAGGGAGGACTGGATGGAGGCGGACCGGCTCCTCGGCCTGACGCTCGACCAGAACAAGGCCTACATGACGTACCGGGACGGGTACATAGAAAGGGAGTGGAAGTACCTGGAGACCGCGTGGAAGCGGGGCCTCCTCGGCGAGGGCTTCAAGGTCGTCCCGTACTGCCCCCGGTGCCAGACCGCCCTCAGCGCCGGCGAGGTGGCGCTCGGGGGCTACGACAAGCTGGAGGACCCCAGCCTGTACTACAAGGTCCGCGCCTCGGACGGCTCCTACCTGGTCCTCTGGACGACGATGCCCTTCACAGTCGTCACGGACGAGCTTGTGGGCGTCAAGCCGGACGCGGACTACGAGTACGCGAAGGTCGGCGACGAGACGTGGGTGGTCTGCTCCGGCAGGAAGGACGCCCTCTCCTCCGAGCTCGGCGTCGAGTTCGGGCCCGCGAGCCGCGTGCTCAAAGGGAGGGAGCTGGAGGGCCTCGAGTATGAGCACCCGCTCCTCGGCGCGGTCCCCGGCCTCCGCGACCTGAAGAAGAAGGCGGCCGTCCACAGGGTCGTGGCCGAGGAATACGTGGACGTCAGCACGGGGACGGGCCTCGTCCACATATCGCCGGCCAACGGGGAGGAGGACTTCGCGGTCGCGCAGAGGCGGGGGGTCCCGGTCTTCGCCCCCTTCGACGACCAGGTGAGGTTCACCTCCGAGGCGGGAGAGTTCTCGGGCTCCTTCGCGCGCGACGCGGACGCCGCGGTCACGGCCGCCCTCGGGAGGAGCGGGAGCGTGGTCTCCGCAGGGAGAATCGTCCACGACTACCCAGTCTGCTGGCGCTCTGACGACAGGCTGGTCTGGCTCGCCAGGAGGGAGTACTTCTACTGGGTGGACAGGATGAGGAAGGACCTCGTCAAGGCGGCGGAGGACACCGAGTACTTCTTCGATGGCCCCAGGAACAGGTTCCTGTCGTCCGTGGCAGAGTCTCCCCCATGGTGCATAACGCGCGAGAGGGTCTGGGGGACCCCGCTCCCCATATGGGTCTGCGAGGCGTGCGGGGAGAAGACAGGCGCCTTCTCGAGGAAGAAGATAGTCGAGCTCGCGTCGTCCCTTCCCGACGGCCCCGCCTTCGAGCTGCACAGGCCGTGGGTCGACAGGATCTCCCTGACGTGCCCGAAGTGCGGAGGCAAGGCGACCAGGGAGCCTTTCGTCCTGGACACTTGGCACAACAGCGGCTCCTCCCCCTACGCTTCCTTCACCGACACCGAGTACAGGGAGCTGGTCCCGGTGGCGTTCCTGACCGAAGGGATAGACCAGACCAGGGGGTGGGCGTACACGCTCCTGGTGCTGAACGTCCTCATGACCGGCAAGCCGAAGTCGCCGTACGAGTCTTTCCTGTTCCAGGGCCACGTCCTCGACGAGAAGGGGGTCAAGATGAGCAAGAGCCTGGGCAACGTGGTCCAAGGACTGGACCTGCTGAGGGGGAACTCAGTCGACGTCACGAGGTTCTACATGATGTCGAAGGCCTCCCCGGAGGACTCGATGAGCCTGGACCTCAAGGAGATGTCCGGGAGGCCCTACCAGGTCCTCAGCACCCTGTACCATCTCCACGTCTACCTGGCGCAGAACGGCGGCGTGGACGGATACGACCCGGAGAGGCACACCCTTGCATGGGCCGAGAGGAAGGGCCTCCTCACGGTGGTGGACAAGTGGCTGCTCTCGAAGCTCGCGCAAGCGGGCTCTGCCGCCGCGGGCGCGTACGCAGGGTGCAGGTACAACGACGCGGCGAAGGCCATGGAGAGCCTCGTCATCTCGTCCGCGAGCCAGGGATACGTTAGACTTGTGAGGAGCGAGCTCTGGAAGGACGACCCCGAGAGTCGGGAGCGGCGGCTGGCGATATACGCTGTCCTGGGCCACGCGCTCAAGACGTCCGACGAGCTGCTCCATCCCATAGCCCCCTTCGCGACGGAGTTCCTCTTCCAGGAGGTCTTCGCCAAGGCCCCGTGGAGGTCGCCCCTGGTCGCCCAGGGGGCGGGCAAGCGTCCCGCAAGGAAGTGGCCGGCGGCCGAGGCGAGGGTCGACTTCTCCCTCGGCGTCGAGGAGGCGTGCAACTCCGCGAGGACCAAGGCCAGGCTCAAGAGGAGGTGGCCGGTGAGGTCCCTCTTCGTCCTGACCCCCGCCCGGCTCGCCGGGGTCTCCTCCGGGGCGAGGAAGACGACCGCGTCTCTGTGCAACGCCAAGGAGGTCGTCCTGGCCGGCTCGACCTCGAAGTTCCCCGCCAAGTTCGTCCTGAGGCCGAACCCGTCCCGGATCGGCGCCCTGTTCAAGGAGAGGTCGAGAGACGTGCTGTCGGCAGCCAGGGAGCTGCATGGCGAGGACGCCTACGCGGCCCACACGTCCGGCCGGCCCATAGGCCTGGCGACCAGGACCGGGCGCGTCGAGGTGCCCGCGTCGGCCTACGTCCTGGAGGTGACGCCCGACGACGGGTACGAGTTCGGTGAGAAGGACGGAGTCTTCGTGGCCCTCGCGAAGACGCGGGACCCCGCCCTGATAGCCGAGGGCCTGGTCAGGGACCTGGCGCGGAGGCTGCAGGCCCTGAGGAAGGAGCGCGGGTTCGTCCCGACGGAGCTCCTGGAGGCGGCCGCAGTCGCGGGCCTCGAGGACGAGGACCTGGCCCTCCTAGGGCCCATGGCCAAGGAGCTCGCCTTCCTCGTCAGGGCCAAGAGGGTCGACCTGATGAAGGAGAGGCCGCCTTCGGGCTCATGGTCCGAGGAGGACCTCGACGGGAGGCCCCTCTACCTGGACGTCGGCGGGCGGACCCCCGCGCCGCGCGTCAGGCGGCGCCCTCGGGCGAGTTGACTCCCTTCACCCTGATGTTCCCGATGAGTATGTTCCCCAGATAGTTCGAGGCGAAGGCGATGGCGATGGCGACTAGCTCCGCCGCCAGGTACCAGACTCCGAAGTACTGCACGAGGGCATAGAGGACCGCGAGGTTGACCACCACCCCTACCGCCCCGACGGCCGCGAACTTCGCCCCCTTCACCACGAAGTCGTGAAGGTCAGGCCTCATGCGGCGGCTTTCTCTCGCCTCCGTCTTAAGCTTGAGGCGGGCCCTCCGCGCGCTCAGAACTCGGAGATGGTGCTCTGGTAGGAAGAGAGAGGGCGGGCGTCGAAGCCCATCCTTCGCAGGTCGTACGCGAACTCCTTCGCGAAGCCATGCGTGGTGTAGACCACCTCCGGGGAGACGCCCCGGACCAGGCTCACCAGCTCGGGATAGTCGCAGTGGTCGCTGAGCGGGAAGGAGTAGTCCGCGCCCACGGACGCGGCGTATCCCCGACGGACCGCCCACCCGCTGAAGGCCACCAGCACCGCTCCGTACTTCCTTCTCAGGTGCGCCATCAGCTTGCCCCTCCCGTTGGAGAGCGGCGCGATCATCACCCAGGGCCCGTTCGGCAGCGAGTCGGCGTCCTTGGCGGGGTCGAACGAGGCGGCCGCCGCCAGCCTCACGCCGTACTCCGCGTGGACCTCGTTCATGGCGGCCACGCTCTGGTGGTAGAAGAGGGGCTCCCAGCTCGGGAAGAGGTACGAGAGCAACTGGGCCTTGCCCAGGGGATAGCCCATGAGGACGACCGGCCTCCCGCGGTCGTAGGAGCTGGATATGAGGCCGTTCACCTCCCTTACGACCTTCGCCGTCTGCGGGAACTCGTACTCCGGGCTGCCGTACGTGGTCTCCGTGACGAGGATGCGGGCCTTGCGCGTCCTACACTTCCCCAGGAACGCCCTGGCCCTCCCGGACGCGTCTCCGGTGTAGTACAGCTCGTCCCCTATCCTTATCGCCCTGGACCCGAGGATGTGGCCCGAGTCGAGGAGTTCCACGCCCTCGACCTCCTCGACCGTCTGGCCGAGGTCGTACCCGCGCGCCTTCGCCAGGTCGCGCGTCTCCTTCGACGCTATGACCAGCTCGCCCTTGGACGCGACGTGCACGTGGTCGACGTGAGCGTGGGAAACGAAGGCCAGCGCCCCCTTCACAGGGCCCTTGGGGTCCAGGAGGAACCTCCTTCCTCCGGTCTCGACGTGGATCCCTGAGCCCGCGGACACCGTCGTTCCGGACAAGCGGGGTGCCACGCGTCGGTTGGGCTATTAAGCAGAGACCCTGAAGGCCTTCCACTCCCCCGGCCTCAGGGACGCGTCGAACGACATCGAGGGGAGGACCTTGACCGACCCCACCTTCGCCCACGAACCGCCGGCGTCGTACGCCTCGAGCGCCGTGGCCAGCTTCTTCGAGAGGTCGCGCGCCCGAGGAGGAAAGACGACCTTCGCCGCCACCTGCGAGCTCGAGCCGTTTCCGACGCAGACCACCTGGCCGGGGTCGTAGAACGAGACCGCGGACACGCCCGCCGCCGGCTGCTCGAGCACCTCCGCCTTCCCGAACCTGGCCACCCCCTTTCCCGAAGCCCGGGGGCCGGCCAGAAACGCGTGCACGCCGTCCGGGGACCTGCCCACGAAGAGCGTCATGCTCTCACCAGCCCAGAAGTCCGCCGCCATGATCCACGAGAGGCTCGAAGAGGCAGGCGGGGAGAACGTCGCGCCCCCTGAGGACAGCCCCAGCCCCCCCTCGCCAAAGAGGAGTCCTTCGATGAACCTCGCCGCGGCCACGCGGTCTGTGTCGTCTCCGTGGACCTCCTGGCCCTCCGGGTCGACCCACTGCGGGAACTCCCCTGGGCTCCCCTTCAGCCTGGCGGCGTCCTCGACGACCAGCCTGGAGACCCTCTGGACCGTCAGGCTCCCTATCCCGGAGAGCCCCAGCCTGTAGCAAAGCACCGCGTAGGCGAGCGCCGCCCTGGTCCAGCACCCTCCGAGCTGCCCGTTCCCGTAGGACCGGCTGAAGTAGACTTGGTTCGACTTCGGCACGCACCGCGGGCCGTAGGCGGTCTCGAAGTCGGCCTCCATCAGCCTGTGCGCGACCGCCTGTTCGGAGGGCTGGTGGAAGGAGTGCCTGTACGCGGCGACAGCCATGTCGACCGTCTCCTCCGCCCGGGTCCTTCCGGCCGTGTCCACGCAGAGCGCGAGGAGGCCGCGGTCGTCCAGGAGGCGCTTCCTGACCTCCTCCTGGAGCATCTCGGACCTCTCCCTGAACCTCCCGGCGTCCTCGGACCTCGAAGCCAGGCCGGAGACGCGCGAAGCCTCGGCCAGGGCGGCCGACACCGCCAAGGTCACCTCGGGTATCTCTCCCGTGGGGTACCCGCGCCCTATGCGCCTCCTCCACCCCTGCGGGAGGGATGGGTCGTTCCTCACCACGCAGTCCTTCGAAGCCGACATGAGGAAGAGCGCGAGCTTCCTCACCGTGGGGTAGGCCGAGCGCGAGAGCTTCCTGTCCTGCGCCAGGACGAGGTACCTGGCGATCCCTTGGAGCATGACCGCCGACTCCAGGACCCCCTGCCTGAGCGGGTCGGTCGAGTGAGGCGCCGAGCCGTCCCTCCTCAGGGCCTCCTTCCCCCGCTCCAGGAACGCCTTGGCGGTGGCTGGAAACGACAGCGCGGCGGCCGTGGCGCACTCCGCCCTGTCGAGCGCGTCCGAGGACCGGCCCGACCCTTCGAGGGCCGTAAGCGCCCACGCGGCCGCGTCCGCTACGTTGCGGTCTGAGCACGCGAACGTCGGACCCGCCTGCCCTGAGGGGCCGGCGCCCTTCTGGATGCCTCGGAAGTCGGAGAGCGCGTCCTCGAGCCTCGCGCGGTTGTAGATGCAGACGAACGTGAGCTCCTTCGCCTCCCCGACGAGGACATCGAGGTCGTGGACCGAGAGGACCATCACCTGGCCCGACATGCCCGCGGTCGCCTCAGGCAGCTCGCCCGACGCCACCAGGTCCAGCGCCCTGGACCGGTCCGTCGTCATGTAGAACCTCGCCGGCTGGGCGATGGTCCCTATGACCCTCGCCGAGGGAGGGTCCGCCACTTCGTCCATGGCCACGTGGCTGTCCCTGTTGAACGCGTTGAGCCCTATGGACCCCCACCTTCCGGGGGTCTCGACCAGCTGAGCGGCAGCCGGGTCGAAGAGCCCGACCACCCTGAGCTTCACCCCGGCGGGGCCCGAGTTCCTGACCTTGACCGTCCTAGCGTATCCGACCGTCGGACCCTGCAGGAAGTGGACCGACTGGACCACGTCAAGGGAGTCGAAGAGCCTCCCTGAGAACTGGAGCGCCTTGGACGAGGCCCGCACGCTCCAGTCGGCCCTCTGGGCCTGGACGACGACTCCCGCCTGCACCTTGTACAGCCAGGGCCGCTCGAACCCGAACAGCGCGCGCCCTTCCGAGTACGAGTCCAGCGACCTGACGGACCCTTCCGGGTCGACCACCAGCCTGCAGTCGCGCGCCCAGAGGCTCAGCGGCTTCCTGAGGGCCGAGGACCTGAACCCCTGCTGCCTCGCGGGCAGCGCCTCCAGAGCGGCACCCATGCGGGCCTGAAAGCGCTCCTGGACGGATAATACGAGGAGGATTCACCGAAGTTGAGCTAGTGGAGTCCTTCTCTTAACCTCGGGGCTTCCGCTTCCATACGGTCCCCGAAGGCGTGTCTTCGACGACTATCCCCTCGGCCAGGAGCTCTTCTCTGAGCCTGTCCGACTCCTTGAAGTCGCGCCTCTTCCTGGCATCCTCGCGGCGCGCCAGGAGGTCCGCGACATTCGGCGCGAGCTCGTCCGTGGTCAGGTCGAGTATCCCGAGCACCTCGTTCACCTTCGACAGGGCCGCGATCGCCTCCGAGGCCCCGTCCCTGCCGACGCCGCCGTCGAGCATGGAGTTCACCTTCTTGGCGAAGGCGAAGAGCGCCGCGAACGCCTTCGCGGTGTTCAGGTCGTCGTCCATCGCGGACTCGAAGTCGCCAAGGAGCTCGTCGCCCGCCCCCTGCAGGCCTCCGCCGCCACCACCCGCCGACCTCAGGCGCAGGACGAGTTCCTGGAGCCTGGCCCTCTGGGAGTCCGCCTGCTCGAGCGCCTTCTCGGTCAGGTCGAGGCGGTCCCGGTACCTGGCCGAGACCAGGAAGAGCCTTATCGTCAGCGGGTCCCACCCTTTCTGGACGAGGTCGCGGAGATAGACGACGTTCCCGACGGACTTGTGCATGGGCTCGCCGTCCACGGTCAGGAAGTCGGAGTGCAGCCAGTAGTTCACGAACTTCTTCCCCGTCGCGGCCTCCGACTGCGCTATCTCGTTCTCGTGGTGCGGGAACTTGTTGTCCAGCCCGCCGGTGTGGATGTCGAAAGACTCGCCGAGGTACTTCATGGACATCGCCGAGCACTCGATGTGCCACCCGGGCCTCCCCTTCCCAAGCTCCGTCTGCCAGAACACCTCTCCGTCCTCCGGGTCCCAGGCCTTCCACAGCGCGAAGTCGGCCGCCTCCAGCTTCTCCTCGTAGTGGTCGGTCGACACCCTCCCCGCGGGCCTGAGCGAGTCCGTCTTGACGCCGGAGAGCGCCCCGTACGGGCCGAACTTGGAGACTTCGAAGTAGACTGAGCCGTCAGGAGAGTCGTAGGCGTACCCCTTCGCTTTGAGGAGCTTGACCAGACGGACCATCTCCTGCAGGTGCTGGGTCGCCCTGGGATAGAACTCGGCCGGCTCGACGCCCAGCGTGGCGAGGTCCTCCCTGAAGGCGGCCTCGTAGAACGACGTCAGCTCCCCGAGCGACTTCCCTGTCTCCTTTATCCCCTTGATTATCTTGTCCTCGACGTCGGTGATGTTCATGACCTGGGTGACCTTGTATCCCTTGAACCGCAGGTACCTGCGCAGGACGTCCTCGAACACGAACGTCCTGTAGTTCCCGATCGTCGCGTAGTTCCAGACCGTCGGCCCGCACGTGTACATCCGGGCCTCGCCTTCCTTGATGGGCCTGAACTCCTCGACCTTCCTCCCGAGGCCGTTGTATAGCTTCAGCATCGTCCGGTGGTTCCCTTGGACTCAAAATAAAAAGGAGCGGGAGACGAGAATCTACTTCAGCTTGCCAATCCTGAAGATGGCCTTACCGCAAGAGGCGCACGTGCCCTTGATTGCGGGTCTGCCGTTCTTCAGTTTGATTTGCTTGGGATTCTTTATCTCCCGGTTCTTTTTCTTTTCGTAGACGCAGTATCCTGTTACCACTGCGAGTTCCCTCGGCGCCAATTCGCCCGAATTGATATTTAAACACTCGCAGGAGGCCCCAAAACGGGCTTTTTCGGCCTTCGGGCTGCTGCCATGCCGCCTTTGGATGCCAACGGCGAGGGCGCCAAGCGAGGGCGGACGTGAGCTTTCCGAAATCGTCGGCGATGGCTAGGGCCGAGCGCCCCGAGTCCCCTCGTTTCTGAATCGGGACCACGGCCACGATGGCGTTGGACGCGAGCTCATCTTGGCGACGTGCCTTTTTCGGCCGCTGGAGCGAGATTCGCGCCCTGACGGCTCTGCTCAGGGAGCAACTATGCTCGCGGTGCCGCCAATCGGCTCAATACTGGCGGGATTGAAGTCTTCGGTCGCTGCGGAGACCAGTATGGTGATTTCTGTCTTCGTCAGACGTTCACGGAGAACCTTGCCGCTGCAAGTCGTCCCAACTAAGTGGCCAATCGAGAGGCGGGATGGTCTAGGAGCGGAGGCCACTATCAGACGGACTAGAGCTCAGGACGGCGACTGCAGCGTGATGCCTGATACCCCGTCCACCTCCGCGTAGAAGGTCCCCGGCAGGCAGCTCCATATCGCCGAGTACCTCGCCAGATTGGGCAGCACGCCGGAGAGGTTGTCGCCGACCACGAGGGTGAAGGCGAAGAGCGGGCACTCGCCCCCCACCGTCCAGACGTACGCTCCGGCGGCGGCCGGGGCGGTCGTAACCAGGTACTCCGCGGACTCTGAGTGGGCCACTGTGGCGTTGGCATGCGTCACGGTCGACCACAGAAACGTCATGTTGACCCCGGCGGCGCCCGCCGATGCCGTACCGTTCGCGCTGATGGTCCAGACTCCCGTCGCCTCTGCTAGCGACGGACTCGGCAGCGTGGGGTCTGGCAGGTAAAGGACGCAGACCAGCCCCGACGAGCCCGGCTTGATCAGCATGACTTCCTGGCTGCGGTCGAACGGCGCTATGTTCCCGCACACGCCACCGGTCGAGGTCGTCGCGACGGGCTGCGCTCCTGCAAAGAAGGCGGCGCCGAAGCTTCCCGCCACCAGCACGATGAGCAGGACCGCCATGACCTCGGTCTTCAACCCGTCAATTCTAGCTCTAGCACGGGTATACGTGTGTTCCTGCGCGCACTTTGGTTCCACTGCGAGGTACTTCGAAGTGAACGCTAGGCGACTTACTTAGCTTGCAAAAATACGGAGCGCCAAACGAGAGTGTCATTATGTGCGGTCGCGAGACGAGACTCAGAGTATCTGTTGGTAGGTGACGCCCGCAGAGACTCCGGTCATCAGGGTGAAATAGTTGGACGGCGGGCAGTGCCACCCCCCACCGCTGCCGTAGTAGGCAAGTAGGTTGGGCATGGCGCTCGTGATGTTTCCCACCACCAGGGGGAAGCCCCCTTGGCACATGGACCCTACCCACACAGCGTACGCCCCGGCCTCGACGTTCTTTGCGACCGTTATCAGATACTGCACGGTCACGTTGCCAGCGACCCGTCCCACATTGGACACAAAGGTCGCGTTGACTCCAGGCGCTTGTCCGTTGCCGTGCATGGACCCGTTTGGGCCAGTGTCATAGATGCCAGCCGGCTGCCGAAGCGGCGGCGACGGCTGGGACACGTCCCCTCCGACATAGGTGATGCAGACCACCCCCGACGAGTCCGGCTTCATGATCACCGCTATTATGGCCAGGCTGGGCACAACCTGCGCGCACCCGCCAGAGGATGTGGCCGTTGCCGTGGAGGCAAGAGGGTGCACACCTTCATAGGAAGCAAGGCCGACACTTCCTGCGACCAATGCAATGAGCAGGATTGCGCCTAGTTCGCTCTTCAACCCTTCCAATCTGCTCCGGGCACGGATATACGCTTGCTCCCGAAGTGCGCGGTGGGTTCACCACCAACACTCCTCTCTACCTGCGGGGCGCCTCCGAGTGAACATTCGGGTAACTTGGCAGAGCCAGTCCTTCAAGCGAAACCCTTTATGGGAGAAAGAGCATCGAAACCGGGCGAGAGGCCGCGCAATGAGAATGGCCGCCGCGTTCCGAGTCTGTCTCGTGGTGCTGTTGCTTGTTCTCCCGACTGTGTTTGTATCCGCCGGCTATCCGGAGTCTGTGGCCGCATCGAGTGCGGCCACACCGCCTAGCTCGACGGCATGCGAAGCGCAGCTCCAGCAGCAGGTGGCCGCAAACTCTGACTTGAACCAGACGGCTGCGCGCGCCCTAGCGGAGAAGTCGGGCGAGCTACCGCCATTGGCAAACGACCAGAGCTACACGTTCAACAGCGCGTACATGGACTGGAGCGTAGGTTCCGACTGCGCTGCGACGCCTACCTCCGCCCACGCAGTGTTCGACCTGCTCAACGGCACCACCGTCGTCGAGCAAATCAACATCTCTGAGAGCCCGAACCTGAGCGAGGTCACGGGGATCTCCACCGCCCCGCCCGGCTCCACCACCACGCCACCGGCCGTCGCCCCTAGCTCCAGCCAGCAATCCAACGTCGACCCCGAAGTGACCAACACCGCTTCGGTAAGGCAGGCGGACCACAACTCTTGCACAGAAGCTAGCACGTGCACAACGACGTTCGCTGAGAGCCTTGATTCCGGAGACACCGTGGTCGTTTCGGGCGGCTGTCCTACGAGCGTGTCGTACTTCACGGACTCGGAAGGGAACAATTACACCATTGATGTCAGCGCCAACGCCTCCGGTGTGATGATAGCCACGGCCCATGCGTACGTGGAGGCTGGAGGAACAGATGACACGGTGAGGATTCATTGCGGCGCCACAGGAACTGTATCGCTGGAAGCGGAGGAGGTGGTCGGGCTAGGGCCCGAGGTCAAGGTCGTCGGCGCGACCGGTGTGTGTACTTCCGGTTGCGGCAAGGCGATGAGCACCTCTTCCTCCGTATCATTTGCCCCCGACTCGTCCACCTACGCCTACATCGCCGTGGGAGCGGACTATGCGACGCCCGGTTCTCCTGACTCCACGGCAGGGGCCGACTTCACCATTAGCATCGCGCACAACAACTTCCTACAAGCCTCTGAGTACTCCACGACGGTGAGTTCTCCTACCTCCTTCCCCATGAAAGACTACGTCACGCCGACGAGTTGGATTGACGCAGGGGTCGCCTACACCAACGACCCCCAGTTGCAAGTACAGGAGATGTGGGCGGGGTACGAGAAGTACATCCTTTCATCGGGAGACCTAGTGCCGATTTATGGGACCCAGGCTTACTGGACGATACCGACAGCTTCCATCCCGTCGGGCCAGACATGCGAACAGAATTATCTCTTGCCCCTCCCGCCGTATTGGCCTTGTGACATCGCCGTTTGGACAGGACTGTCCAACTCAGCCGCAGCAGCTAGTCCCATCGACCCACCCTCTGGCCATGACCTAATCCAAGCCGGCTCGAACAGCGAAATATCCGTCAACGACTCGAACCCGGGTGGCACACCCACCTACAACCTATGGTACGAGACGACACCTGCTCTTCCAGTTACATGCATGAAGGCAAACGCAGGCGACTCAGTGACTGTCGAGATAGACAACTATGCTTATGTGGGCGGGAGCGTCTCGGATTGGCTAGTCATAGTCTATGACGCCACATCTAACCAAATGTGCTCGGGTCTTGGGAGCATCTCCTATACGCTAGACGGTTACAATCAAACAACCGACGTCCCACACTTTGCTCAATACATGGTAGAGGACGGGGGGTACCAGTCTATCGTTGCCTTCACTCCGACGACCATCGGGGGAGAGCTCTACAACTCTGTGACCACCTACTGGCAGCCCTTGAGTCAGGGCTCTCAGTACACTTACAATGAGTACTCCATCCGCGACACATGCACGTCCTACGGCACGTGGGGGTGGACCAACGTGTACAACGGCATCGTCTCTGTGGACGGTTCATATGGCACATTCACGGAGTACTTCGCCAGCACGAACTGTTCTACCCTCTAAGCAACAGAATGCTACCACTCAACGACATCCCTCGCAAAGAGGGTTCTCAGGGCGCAAGCCATAGAAGAGTGATGCCTGCTGAGACCCCGACCATTTCGGTGACATAGCTGAATGGCCCGCAAGACCACGGCGTAGCGGGGTAGTAGTGGTCCAGGTTAGACGTCACGCCCGTATCATTTCCGACCACCAAAGGAAAGCCCGCGCACCTAGACCCTATCCCTAGCTGGTACGCCCCGTCTCCCGCGTCCGCGGCGACCGTTATCAGGTACTCCACGGTCTCGTTGTCAAGACCTCTTGCCACCACGGACAAGAGCGTCGCGTTGATTCCGGGAACGCTCCCATTCGTACCGCCTATGAACGACCCGTTAGGTCCAACTTCATTGACGCTGGTCGGCTGCTGAAGCGGCTGAGCCAGCTGGGGTCCGGCATAGACGATGCAGATCACCCCAGACGAACCCTGCTCCATGACCATCACCGGGTAGGATGGGTTTGGTACATCCTGCGTGCACACATAGAGCGTAGTCCCTGTGGTGATGCCGACAAGAGAATGTACGCCTGCATAGGAGCCGAGGCCGACGCTTCCCGCGACCAATGCAATGAGCAGGACCGCTCCGAGTTCTGTCTTCAACCCTTCCGCTCTACTCCTGGCCCAAATATACGAGTATTCCCGCGGTCCTAGCAGCGTCCTTCTAGGGCGTCGTCGGTGAGGCGACTCTTCGCGTGCTCCACAACGTGGCGCAACCGGTGAGTTGTGAGCCGAGAGTGACTGGCCACTCTGCCGGGTGGCCGCGGGCTACGGTGCTCCTAGCAAAACGCGCCTACGCCATGGCGACGACCATGATGGCGGCGCGCCTACGGGAAAGCGAGTCCCTCAGGGACGGTGACTGGCAAGGCTTCCAGAAGTTGCCTAGCCAGACCCTGTTTCAGCTCCGACTTCCGACTTGAGTGTGATGGCGACAGTTAAGAAGGACGTTGTGGCGAACCAAGTCAGGGAAGGCCGTTGAACAGCGTACGGACGCAGATTGACGTCTCTTTGCCTCCCCGCCAGGCGTTCGACGTCTTCGTCGACGAGATGGCGATGTCTCTTCAGGACAGGGGGATCGCCTTGGACAGGATGTCAGCGGGCGGCAGGCTCGTCGAGCGGGGCGCCCTCGTAGGAGAGATAAGCGAGTGGGTGCCCGCCAGACTGATAGTCATCTCGTGGCGCCCCAAGACCTGGGAGGCGGGCGTCTCCGCCACGATCAGGATCTCCTTCGAGGCGGGAGCGAACGGCACGACGGTGCTCCTCGAGGAGACGGACTGGGGAGGCGTGCTCGGAGGAGACCAAGGCGAGGTGCTCGGCTGGTTCGCGAGCGAGGTGGCGGCGTCGGTGCTCAGCTCATCGGGCCCCGCCCGGCTGGGAGACTGGATCACAGACCGGAAGGCGCGGCGCCCGTCAGGAGCCGTGTCTCGCGGGGTCTACAGAGACCCTGTGTACCACTGGCCCAACTTCCTCGCCATACTCGACGTCCTCTCGCTGAGTCCGGGGGACCGGCTGGTGGAGGTAGGGTGCGGCGGAGGGGCGTTCCTCAAGGAGGCGCTGAAGAGCGGCTGCTCGGCTTCCGCGGTCGACCACAGCCCTGACATGGTGAGGCTCGCCTCGGAGGTGAACGGGGACTCGGTGGCGCGCGGGGCTCTGAAGCTCTCCGTCGCCGAAGCCGACAGCCTGCCCTACGATGACGGTGCCTTCACCAAGGCCGTCATGACCGGCGTGTTGGGCTTCATCCCCGACGCGTTGAAGGCGTTCCGCGAAGTGCGCCGGGTCCTGTCGGTCGGCGGCGTCTTCGTGGCGTTCTCCGGTTCGAAGGAGACGAAGGGGACGCCCGCCGCGCCGGAGCCGATGGCGAGCCGACTGCACTTCTACGAGGACAGCGAACTGGTCAGCCTGGCCCTGCAGGCGGGCTTCTCGAGGGCCTCAGTCGAACACCCCAGTCTGTTCGAGCACGCCAAGAGGTCGGGCGTGCCCGAGAGCGACCTGGGGCTCTTCAGGGGCGAGGGCGGCTCGCAGCTGCTGGTCGCAGAGCCATAGGGGCGGGAGAGGCCGTTCTTCTTCGGCTTGTCAGACCGCGCCTGCCCGGCTCTCTAGCCCGAGAGACGCTGGGCTAGTCTCTGTGCCAGGACGGCGTTCTCTCCAGTCTCGTCATGGCGGAGGTACACGTAGCTCTTCGGCACGCCCCTTGCGCTCTCGGCGATGACGTCGGCCCAGTGGCCGGCCTCCTCTGCGCTGTAGGCGTCCCTTCTCAGCCGGTAGTATCCCATCCCTCCGGTGACCCTGAGCGCGGGTTTCATGTCCTCGGTCTCCGCGACGCAGAACCCCGCGCCGTTCCTTTCGAGCAGACGGAACGTGGCCTCCCCGAGCCACGACTCGTGCCTGAACTCGAACACTCTCTCCTTGATGTCCTCCGTGCCGGAGAGGAACTCCTCCAGGAGCGCGAGGTCGCACTTCGAGTAGGGCGGGAGCTGGAAGAGCGTCGGCCCTCGCTTGGCCCCCAGGACGCCTAGTGTGCCGGAGAATTTCTTGGCCGGCGCTATCGAGGCCTTGGCGAGCTTCTGGATGTGGGTGATCTGCCGGGGCGCCTTGAACGAGAAGGTGAACCCGTCTCGCGTCCTCTGCCCCCATCCTCTCACGACCGCTGCCGCGGGAGACGCGTAGAACGAGCTGTTGATCTCGACCGTGTCAAGGCGCTGTGAGTAGTACGGCAGAAACTCTTCGGCCTTCGTCTCCTTCGGGTAGAACTTCCCCTTCCAGGAGGGGTAGCTGAACCCCGAGACTCCCACGTGGACCTCGGGGCTCATCCGGAGTCAGGCCAGGGACGGCGTCCGACAGGCTGTGCTCCCTCCTCTCCTGAGCGGGGCGGTTCGCTGGCGGGCAAGGACGCGCTGTCCGCGCCGGCGGCTTATTAGCGTGCGTCCGCGCCTCTCCCCGTCGCCCGGGCGCTGCCCCGGCCACAAATCTGATTATCCCCAGGAATCCGCGGCTCGCTCAGGTTGCTCGATCCCTTCCGGAAGAGAGGCGCCGTGGCCTCGCTCGTCCTCGCAAGGATAGTGTACGCGATAAACTGGCTCAACATCGGGGCCATCTACGTCCTGATGGCTCCGTCGCTGGGCGCCGGCACCTCCGGGCTCGGTACCCTGACGTCGACCTTCTACCTCGGGCTGGGGCTGATGCAGATCCCTGGAGGCCTGATGACCGCCAGGTGGGGCCCGAAGCGGGTCGTGGTCCTTGGGATCTTCCTTTCGTCCCTCTCGGTCCTCTGCACGTCTGTCTCCTCGTCCCTCCAGGTGATCGCCGCTCTCAGGTTCGTGGTCGGCACAGGCATGGCCTTCGTCTTCGCCCCCGGCGTCGTCCTCGTCGCCCGCCACCTCAAGGGCAACACGGGGCTGGGGGTCGGCCTCTTCAACTCCGCCTTCGACTTCGGCGGGGTCCTCGGCATCTTCGGCTGGGCCGTCATCGCGGCCGAGGCGGGATGGAGACAGAGCCTTCTGCTGAGCGGCGCCTTGGGGGTCGCCACGGGGGTCCTTGTGATGTGGTTCGTCCCAGGCGACGAAGGCGTCCGGGGGTTCAGCGTCACGAAGGAGGCGCTGGGCCGGATCCTCTGGAACTCCCAGCTCGTCCTCTTGGGCCTCGTCACCCTGGGCCTCAGCGTCGCGAACGTCCTGATCTCGTACTTCACCGTGGAGTACCTGGTGACGTCCCTCCACGTCTCCCTCGCCGTGGCGGGCCTGGTCGGGAGCATGGTAGTGGTCCTGCCCATCTTCACCGCAATATGGGCGGGCCGGGCTTATCAGAGGGCGGCGAGGCCGCGGCTCGTCCTCACCCTCACCCTCGTGGGGAGCTGGCTCGCTCTGCTCCTCTGCGGCGTCCCCGACGTCTTCGCCGTCCTCGCCGGCACCGTGCTGGGGGGTGCGGCCGCCGGGATAGGGTACACCTTCGCCTTCGCGGGGGCGAAGGACCTCAACGCGCTGGAGGGCAGGTACGACGGCCTGGCGATCTCCTGGGTGAACGCGATATCCCTCACGGGGGCCTTCGGCCCTCCTCTCTTCTACACCTACCTTGTAGGGGCGGCCAGCTACTCCGTCGCCTGGGTCGCCAGCGCTGCGCTCTGCCTGGCCTTCATGCTCCCCCTGCTCTTCATGGTGAAGAGGTTCCGCGGCTAGAGAGGGGTGGCGACTATGTCGTCGCCTTTCTTCACGCTGACTTCCAAGCCTGCGAGCCCGATCTCCTTGATCTCGGGGACGGGTATCCCCAGGTCCTCGATCTTCGACTTGTGCCTCGTGATGGCCTTCATCCAGTCCTCCGACCTCTCTTCGACCTTCGGCACCCCCAGCCCTGACTTCGCCGCCAGGTACTCGAGCTTCTGGTCGTACTCGAAGAAGTCCGGCGGGAGCTTCCAGAAGTCCTCCATCGGCTTGAAGAGCAGCGGCGAGAGGTAGATGAACCCGTGCTTCAGCTGCCTCGAGATCATCGCCTTCTGGGAGGCGTCCATCCTGTCCGCGAGCCTCTCGAGCATCGCCAGCGTACCCGTAAGGTGTCGCGACTCGTCCCTGGTTATGTTCGTGAACGCGGCCGCGTAGACGCCGTTGGTCGAGCGCTCGGCTACCTCCCTGAATATCAGCTGAGCGCCTATCTCCGCGAAGAAGAAGCTGGAGAATATCAGCTCTAGGGGGTACTTCCCCCAGGCCTGGTTGAAGGCGCTCCAGTACCTGCTGCCGTTCTCGTAGAGAGCGAAGATGTTAGCCTGGGCCTTCGCCTCCAGCTCGGTCTTCGGCTTGAACTTGTACGGGAAGTTCGGGCAGACCCTGGCGCAGGCCCTCCTGCAGACCTCGTCGTGCCTGCACTCGTCGAAGGTCACGGCGGAGAGGAACTTCTTCGTCGGGTCCTCGAACTGGTGCGTCGCGGCCTGCACCGCCGCCGCGCCGAAGGCGCCTATCCCCGACTTCTCGAAGAGCGCGAGCTTCGAGAGCCAGTACGCCTGCGCGACCGCCTCGTCCGACGAGAAGTTCTTCGCGTCGCACTCGTCCCAGGGGAGGTCCACAGGACTCCAGTTCTGCGGGAACCAAAGCTCGTACGTGCGGAGAAGCGTCTCTGAAACGACATCCCAGTTGCCTGGAAAGACGTTGCCTTCGTCGCTGTCGGGCACGCGCTATGCCTTCCACGAAACGCCTCTTCAGGCCGGTAATAAACCCGCGTGCCTACCGGACGACTCGACTCTAGCCTTGGTTGGTGCTCGGGCCTTCCGGCTCAGGCTGGGCGGCCTTCGCCTTCCTGTACTTGCTCCGGAAGTAGAGGGTCACGGTCAGGCCTGTGATCAGGTATATCGCTACGACGCCAAGCACGCCATAGGCCAGCACGTTCGCGGTCGCGGGGGGCACGTTGGTCAGGCGCAGCCCGTCGGGCATCATCGCGCCGATACTCCCGGCTGGTCCGTGTTAAGGGTTGGCGTGGGGTCGGGCGCGCGGGGCCCGTCTTCCCTCTTCTCCGCTGTAGGCGTCGCGCTCATGTCGTCACGGGGACGTGCTGTTCGCCGCGAGCACGATCACCTCTCCCTTCATCCAGCCGTGGTATATGCAGTAGTACGTGTACGTCCCGGGGGTGTCGAAGGTGTGGGTCCAGCTGCCGCCTGGGGACAGGTTGCCGGAGTCGAAGTAGCCCGGGGCGGTGGACGCCAGGGTCGAAGTCACCGTGTGATACTCCGCCGTGTGGTCCTCGTCGATCCACTCCACCGTGTTGTTGTACCCTACTATCACCGTGATCACCCTCGGCACGTAGTTGAGGTTCGGGTCTCCGCCTATGCCAGACGGTATCACCACCTGCCCCTCGGCCGCCGTAGCCGAAGCGTACAGGAGCGGCTGCTTCGGCGACCCGATCACCGGGGCGAGCTCTATGGCGACGCCGATGGCGATCAGGAACATGGCGACGCCGACGACCGCGAAGAATACCCTGCTGGGGCGCGGCTCCTCCTGTACTTCCATCACATCACCCTAGGGACGCCAGCTCGGCTATCAGCAGCGCCGACAGGAACATTATGGGGATTATCGCGAAGAGCCTGATCGACGCCGGCTCGTCCTTCAGCTGCATGTTGAATATCACGATGGCCACGGCCTGGCTCGTCGCAAGGATCGACACCGACGCCACCAGCACGTCGTAGGACTTCAGGGTGTAGAAGAGCCCGACTTCCGTCAGGACGGCGACGACCATGTACGCCCAGACGCCGAGGACTGTTGTTGTCTTCATCTTCGACCACTATAGAAGGTACAGCAGAGGGAAGATGAAGCACCAGACGATGTCGACGAAGGCCCAGTACAGGCCGAAGTTCTCTATGGCCTCGTGTGACTCCTTGGTGTACTTCCCGTCCTTCGTCCTCTTCATCAGGTAGACCATCATCCCCAGGCCCGCTGTCACGTGGGCCCCGTGGAGGCCCACTAATACGTAGTACGCGCTCGCCGCCAGCGACATCGGATAGGGGGCGCTCAGCGTGAACCCCTTCGCGCCAAGCTCGATCCACTCGGAGATCTTTATGCCCATGAACGTGGAGCCGAGCATGAAGGAGACCGAGAGCCAGGTCAGGAGCCCCCTCTGGTTCCCCTGCCTTATCGCCTGGATCGCCAGGAACATCGTCAGCCCCGAGGTGACCAGGATCAGCGTGTTGGCCGTCGCCAGCGGGATGTCGTGAATCGAGCCGGGTGCCGGGAAGTCCACCGCCGCCGCCCTGATGAAGATGTACGCCGCGATGAAGCTCCCGAAGAGCACGACCTCAGACGAGAGGAAGACCCACATCCCGAGCTTCATCTTCGGGACCCCCTCGAACGGCCACCTGTCCCCTTCCTGCTCCGCCTCAGGGCGGAACCTCCCGTGGAACTCGTCCTGGGCCCACCCGCCCAGGCCGTACGCCACGGTGCCGCCGCCTACGACCATCAGCGCGATCGCCAGGATGCCCGGATAGAATGCCGCCCCCATGAAGAAGAGCATGGCCCCGGTCGCCAATTGGATCGGTCTGGAGCTGAGGTGGTGGACGTGCCCTTCGGGCTTGGCCGCGGCGGCCGGGGCCACGGGCGCTGCCAGCTGGCCTATCCACCCGCCGGCGGGCGGCGACTCGCTCGGAGCAAGGGCGGGAGACGCCGGAGACGCGCCCGAGCCCGTCGACCACTCTAGGTCAGGCGACCCCCACGGGTTGGGCGGGGAGAGCGGCCCCCAGAACCACGTGTGCAGGAGGTTCGCGGCGAGGAGTATCTGCGCGCCTGCGAAGATGAACGCCCCGATTGAGGCGAGCTCGTTGAGCAGGGCCCAGTTGCCGATGTTGGGATACGTGAAGATCCTCCTGGGCATGTCGAAGAGGAGGTTCATCGGGAAGTAGAGGATGTTGAACCCTATGAAAGAGATGACGAAATGTATCTTGCCGAGCCTCTCGTTGTACATCCTGCCCGTCATCCTCGGCAGCCAGTAGTAGATCCCCGCGAATATCGAGAATATCGCGGCCCCGACCATCACGTAGTGGAAGTGGGCCACGACGAAGTACGAGCCCCTGAACACCCTGTCGAGCACTGGGGACGAGAGGAAGACCCCTGTAATGCCCCCGATTATGAAGAGGACCACCGCCCCGAGCGCGAACAGCATCGGCGTGAGGAGCTTCACCCTCCCCTTGATCATCGACTCGACGAAGGAGAGGGTTATGACGTCGAAGGGGATGGATATCGCGATCGTCGCGATGCTGAACACGCCCTGCAGGGAGGCGGGGATCCCCGTGAGGAACATGTGGTGCATCCAGACGCCGAAGCTAAGCGGAAGGACGACGAGCGCGGTCGCGACGAGGATCGCGTTCCTCGCAGCCAGCGGCCTGCCTGTGAACTGCGGCAGGATGTTGGCTATTATTCCGAAGCCTGGAAGAAGGACGATGTAGACTTCGGGGTGGCCGAAGAACCAGAACAGGTTGTCCCACAGTATGGACGGCTGGATCTGCAGGGAGGTGAAGAAGACCGTGTGCAGGACCCTGTCCGACGCGGCGAGCGCGAACGCGGCGATGAGCGTCGGGAAGGAGAACAGCATGGCTATTATCGTGAAGAAGATGAACCAGGTGAACATCGGCATCTTGCTGAGCGAGAGCCCCGGGGCGCGGAGGTAGAGTATCGAGACGACGAAGTTGATGCTGCCCAGCGTAACGGAGGTGGCCAGTAGGATCAGCGCGAAGTATACGAGTGTCGTGCCGCTCCCGGGGGTCAGGACGGCCAGCGGCTGGTAGTTCGTCCACCCTGCGTCCGCGGTCCCTCCAGGGACGAAGAAGCTCAGGACCGCCATTATCCCGCCGGCGAGGTAGAGCCAATAGCTCATCGCGTTGAGCCTGGGAAAGGCCAGGTCCTTCGCTCCGATCTGGAG
This sequence comes from Nitrososphaerales archaeon, assembly GCA_030039795.1. Lineage (GTDB taxonomy): Archaea > Thermoproteota > Nitrososphaeria > Nitrososphaerales > Gagatemarchaeaceae > UBA183. The sequence continues at coordinate 21,162 of JASHUU010000048.1, forward strand.
CGGGACGAAGTAGTTCGCCAGCCCTATGGCTATGGGCGAGAGGAACCAGAAGATCATGATCAGGCCGTGCATCGTGACTGCCTGGTCGTAGTAGTAGGCCGAGAGGAAGTTGTTGTTGGGGACGGAGAGCTGGATCCTCATCAGCAGGGCCAGGGTGGCCCCGATTATCGCGAA
>JASHUU010000049.1 GCA_030039795.1 Nitrososphaerales archaeon
TCGTACTTCCTCCACACGAAGCGCGTTCTCCAAGAGAACCACATAGACTCACGCGTAGTGATGGAAATCTATGCCAGAGAAGTCCCCTACCCTGACAACTGGGGCCTCCTGACCGGGGTCTACGAGGCCGCCAAGCTGCTCGAGGGCCTCCCGGTGAACGTGTGGGCCTTCGACGAAGGGTCGGTCTTCGTAGCCGACGGCTCGAGGGCCATCTATGAGCCCCTGATGATAATCGAAGGAAAGTACGTCGACTTCGTGGAGTACGAGAACCCTCTCCTCGGGCTGCTGTCGGCCTCGACCAGCATCTCGACCCGAGCTGCGAAGCTCCGGCTGGCCGCGGGATCAAAGCTCTTGGTGAGCTTCGGCACGCGCCGCGTGCATCCAGCGCTGTCCCCGCTCGTGGAGCGGGCGTGTTACATCGCAGGGTTCGACGGCATCTCCAACGTCCTAGGCGCGAAGCTCCTCCAACTCGAGGCGTCGGGGACGATGCCTCATGCCCTAGTGCAGGTCTTGGGCAGCCAGGAGAAGGCCTGGACCCTCTTCGACAGGACCATACCTCGTTCTACACCCCGCGTCGCGCTGGTCGACACCTTCTGGGACGAGAAGACGGAGTCGATAAGGGCGCTCGAAGTGCTCGGCCCTAAGCTATGGGGCGTCAGGCTTGATACCCCGTCATCAAGACGTGGCGACTTCGCGAAGATAGCCGAAGAGGTAAGGTGGGAGCTGGACATCAGAGGGGGGAAGGACGTGAAGATACTCGCGTCTGGCAGGCTCGACGAGGACGAGATTTCGCGGCTGAATCGAATCGTCGACGGCTACGGCGTAGGGACGGCAGTGGCGTACCCCCCGGTAATCGACTTGAGCGCCAAGGTCGTCGAAGTCGGCACGGGCGCGAAAAGGGAGTTCAGGGCCAAGAGAGGAGGGCTCGGCGGGCGGAAGACCGTCCACCGTTCGCCAGGGTTCAGGGACTCCGTCGCGCTGGACGGCTCCCCGAAGCCGAAGGGTTCCGAGAGTCTGCTCAGCCCTCTCCTGAAGAACGGCAGGATGGCAAGGAGCTTCGAAAGCCCGAAAGACATCCGGGTGAGAGTCCTGTCCAGCCTCAGTGAGTTGAGGTCTGCCGAGCCCTCGCTGTCGTGGCGGTGAGCCCTTCGAAGCGGGCGCTGCTCGTGGTCGACGTCCAGAGAGACTTCTGCACGGGGGGCGCGCTCCCGGTCAGGCACGGCGAGGCCGTCGTGCCAAGGCTCAACGCGGTGACCGACGCCTTCACCCGCTCCGGGCTGCCTGTCTTCTTCACCAGGGACTGGCATCCGCCGAGGCACGTCTCCTTTCTGGAGCGAGGGGGGCCATGGCCTCCGCACTGCATCCAAGGCACTCGGGGAGCAGAGTTCTACCCTGGTCTCAGGGTCCCGCCGAGCGCCACAGTAGTCAGCAAGGGGTATGACCCAGACGAGGAGGCATACTCGGGTTTCCAGGGCACCGACCTGGCTCAGATGCTCAAGGGAGCTTCGGCCGGAGAGGTGTTCATCGGGGGTCTCGCAACGGACTACTGCGTCAAAGAGACCTGCCTCGACGCGCTCAAGGCCGGCTTCGCAGCGGACGTCATCGAGGACTGTGTGATGGCCGTGGACTTGGAGCCCGGCGACGGGAGGAGAGCCCTAGAGGCGGTCTCAAAGTCGGGCGCGAGGCTTGTGAGTTCACAGGAGGCCATCAAGATGATGCCCGGCGCGCAACAGTAGAGTCATCATCCTGGCAGGCCGCCAGTCCTGATCGCCCGTCGTAGCACGCTGCGCGCCAGACCGTGGATTTAGGGGCATTTCATTATTTATCGATTCTGAGAGGGCGCCGACTCTCCAACACGTTATAAGCCGGAGACTCGCTCGGGCGTCAGGCGTGGACGAAGAGACCGAGACGGTCGGCTGGTGGAAGGCCTTGGCGACCGACCCTGAATACTACACCAACACGGAACAGGGCCAGAAGGAGCTAGCGGACATGATACGAAAGGAATCGGAGAGACTCCTCGAGGAGCTGGGGAGGTCAGTCAAGCGCACGAAGGAAGTCGTGTGGCTGTCGCGGTTCTGCACCGCGTGCAGGCACTTCAAGACCGAAGGCCGCAAGGTCACCTGCGACAGGTGGGGAGTGAGGATCGTGAAGCCGTTTCACGGACAGGCCGTATGGAAGCAGGTCCCCTCTCGCCTGGGCGGTGACGAGAAGGAGCCGGTGGTGGACGGCGTGGACTGGGACGCGAAGTGGCGCGAAATCTCCGACAAGATCGTGGAGATGGCCGTCGACATGGTCAACGGAGGCGTCCCATACTTCTGTTACACGAGAGACTGACCGGAGATTACCTCCGGGCCACCAAGAAGCACAGCCCCCCTCCGACGTCGTAAAACCTGACCCCTCCGAAGCCCGACCTCTTGAGGAGACCTACCAGCTCCGCCTTCGACAGGAAGCGCCCGCCCTGGAGAGCGATGTCCAACTGCATGGCACTGGCGAGCTGGTTCTCCTTCATCCTAGACCGCCGCCCCTGGGCGACGACCCCTTCGCAGACGACGAGCGAACCTCCGCGCTTCAGGGCCCTGCTGCACGCCCCGAGGACGCTCTCCCTGGAGCTCACGAGGCTGAGGACCTCGCCCAGATAGACGACGTCGAACTCGCCGGAGAAGCGCATGGACTCCGCGTCCCCGACGACAAGGATCACGTTCCGAAGACCGAGCCTTTGCGCTCTCCTCGTTCCTTCCGAGATCGAGCGCGAGTCAGGGTCTATTCCGACGAACGTCGATGCGGTGAACCGTTCCGCGAGCTTGACCGACCAGCCTCCCGCTCCCGCTCCGACGTCCAGGACCCTCGCGCCGCCTGCGAGCAGCCCTTGCAGGGCTTCCTCGTTTGGAAGCACAAGCTTCAGGAACGCCGTGTGGTCCCAGACCGTTCCTGCCTTGAACGCCTCTCCCGAGTGCGGCTGCTCCCTTGGCGCCCTCCCGTCCCTGAAGAACCCGTCGAAGCGCTCGAAGTCTAGGCTCCTCAGCGCCAGATAGGAAGGCATCCCGCCGAGAAAGCTGACGGCGTCCTCGTCGGCGAGCAGAGAAGCCCTTCCTCGGGGGAGCGAGTAGCCGCGGGAGGACTTGTCGACCATCCCGAGCGAGTACGCCGCGTCGAGCCAGAGCCCCACGGCGTCGCTGGAGAGCGAAAGCCTGTCCGCCAGCGCCGCGGCGCTCGTAGGACTCGACCCGTTCATCGCCTGGAGCATTCCGTACCGCCTGCCCAGGTGGATGAGCCAGACCCTGTAGAACCCCGTGGCGGAGTCCCAAATCACGTCGAACTCATCGTCCCACTTCGGGCCCAAGCGCGGCATTGTAGACGCGGGCGCCGCCTCGGCGGTCCCATTTATGAGTGGAGTCCGGTCCCGGGGCTCCGAGTCAGTCCAGTTCCGTGGACATCTCCCACGTCCGCTTCCAGCCCAGCGTTGGGTATACCCTCCTCCCCTGCCTCGACGCGTGGAGGTTCATCTCCGAGTATCCATTGCTCCGGGCCCACTTCTCCGCCTTCTTCACGACGATGGTCGCCACACCCTTCCGCCTGAAGTCAGGCTCTGTATAGACAGACATCAGATAGGGCGAGAGACGCGCCGGGCGCCCGGGAGAGGGCTGGACTTCACGGAGCCACACGGCACCCCCGCCAGCGACCCTCCCTTTCGGGTCGGTGACCAGGAAGCACTTCAGAATGCCCTTCCTCATCTTCCGGAGGGCCCAGCTCCGGTATGACCTGTCTTGGACCCGGTGCTCCTCAGCCGTCCTCGGCCTCATGTCTTGGAACATCATGTGGCGCTGGTGCACGAGCGTGTCGATGTCCTTCGCCGTCGCCGCCCTGACCGTGAAGCCCTTCATCGGGCCTCCCCACCCAGGTTTTCCGATTTAGCTCGTTCTGATGTCCCTGGCAGGGCAACCCCCAAGGAGGACGCGACGACCCGGAAGAGCAATAGCTTTGGACACCCTAAGGACAAGCGGCGAGGCTTGCAGGTCCCACGTGTCACGATCGAGCAGATAGAGGACGCGCGACAGAGGGTTCACGGCGTCGTCCTCAGGACTCCCCTCGTACCCTCGTCGCGCTTCCTCGAGTCGAAGACGTACCTCAAGCTCGAGAACCTCCAGCCCACGGGGAGCTTCAAGGTCCGGGGGGCCTGGAACAGGATGAGCCGTTCGACCGACGACGAACGCAGGCGCGGGTTCGTTACAGTCTCCGCGGGCAACCACGGTCAGGCGGTGGCGTGGTCAGCGAAGAGGCTGGGCGCAGCCTGCACGGTATACGTCCCTGACGGAGCCGTCCGGAGGAAGGTCGAGTCGATGGAGTCGATGGGCGCGAGCGTGATAAGAAGGCCCCATCAAGAGATAATGGACTCGATGGCCGACGACAGGATGTGGAGGCTGGGGATGACGTTCGTCCATCCCTTCGCCGACCCCCAGGTGGTGGCGGGCCAAGGGACCATAGGGCTCGAGATACTGGAGGACCTCCCTGACGTCGAGAGCATAATGGTGCCGGTCGGTGGCGGCGGGCTGGTAAACGGCATAGCCTTCGCGACCAAGGCGAGGAAGCCTAGGGTGAAGGTCTACGGGGTGCAGGCGGAAGGGGCGGCGCCGCTGCCGAAGTCGCTGAAGTCGGGCGTTCCCGAGGACGTCGGAGAGCCTAGGACGATCGCCGACGGGATAGGCGCGACGAAGGTGTACGACTACATGCTCCCGCTCTTCAGAGAGAACCTGTCCGGGGTGTTCACGGTCAGCGATGAAGAGATGAAGGCTTCGATGCACCACCTGATGAAGGAGTCGCACGTGGTGCCCGAGCCCGCCGGCGCGGCCTCCCTGGCTGCCGCCCTGAAGCATGCCAAGGATTTAGCGGAGCCAGTGGCTTGCGTGGTGAGCGGCGGGAACGCAGACCCAGGCTTGCTAGCTTCGGTTCTTACGTCATAGGCGTGACTCGAGGGCGCCATGAAGGTCCTGGTCCTCGGCTCCGGGGAGGTGTCCTCCCTGCTCAGCCTTCAAGAGTGCATGAAGGTCATGGAGGAGACATTCAGGGCGATGGCGCGCGGGGAGGCTACCTTCCCGCCCAGGCAGGCCGTGCCAATCCCTGAAGGGAAGGGTGCGCTGGGACTGATGCCAGGCCTTCTCAGCCACAGGGGCGTAACCGGCCTGAAGGCCACCACCGTCTTTCCGGGGAACGTGAACACCGCCTACGAGTCGCATCAGGGAGCCGTCCTCATCTTCGAGACCGACCACGGGAGGCCTCTGGCCATCGTCGACGCGGGCTCGATAACGAGGATCAGGACCGCCGCCGTCAGTGCGGTGGCCACCAATGCCCTGGCCAGGAAAGACATCGATGAGCTCGCCATCCTCGGTTCAGGGACTCAGGCTGCGAGCCACCTGGAGGCGATGCTGATCGCAAGACCAGACATAGGGAGAGTCAGGGTCTACTCGAGAACTCGGTCCAAGACGGAAGCCTTCGCGAAGAGGGCATCCTCGGCGCACGGGGTCAGCGTTCAAGCTGCAGAGAGCGCAAGGGACGCGGTAAGAGGAGCAGGCTTGATCTGCACGACAACCGCTTCCATCTCGCCGGTCCTGCTGGGCGCCTGGCTTGAACCCGGCATGCACATCAACGCCATCGGGGCGTCCCGACCACCGGCCAGGGAGTTGGACTCGGAGGCGGTCTCCAAGGGCCTGCTCTTCGTGGACAGCAGGCAGTCAGCCATGGCCGAGTCAGACGACTTCCGCGTCCCCAGGAGCGAGGGGCTCATAGACGACAGCCACATCCGCGGCGAACTCGGCGAGGTGCTCGAGGGGAAGGTCCGTGGGCGGAGCGGACCAGACGACATCACAATCTTCAAGTCGCTCGGGCTCGCAATCGAGGACCTCGCGGCGGCCCACTACGCCTACTCTAGGGCCAAGTCAGAGAGAAAGGGAACGCTGCTCGAGTTCGGCGCAGAACGGGATGGCTAGACGCGCGTCGTTTCGGTCTTCAGGCGCCTGTATGAGAAGGCCGCGGGTGGGATTTGAACCCACGATCGAGAGGTCCACAGCCTCCTATGCTAACCAAACTGCACCACCGCGGCCAATGGGCAGCTCAGACCGCCCGGGCAGTCTGGAGTCTTAAGTCGTTCTAATCCGGAACGCAGAGGCAGCGGCCTACGAAGCGAGGGACTTCTTGATAGCTTCGAAGTCGGGCATCACGCCGGGATTCTCCGCGACCCACTTGAACGATATCTTTCCCATGGAATCCACGACAAAGATCGCGCGGTTCGCAACGTCGTAGCCTTCCACGCCTCCCAGGCTCTTCCATACCACTCCGTACTTTTGTACCGCCTCTCTCTTGAAGTCGCACAGTAGCGTGAAGGTCAACCCGTTCTTCTCCGCGAAGGCCTTCTGGGCGAACGGCGCGTCTACCGATATCCCGACCACGGTCCCTTTCAGCTTCTGGAGCTCTCCGTACATGTCCCTGAACGTACACATCTCCTGCGTGCAGACGCTCGTGAACGCGCCAGGGAAGAACGCGAGGACCGTCTTCCCTCCCTGGGCCAGGAACTCCGACAGCTTCCTGACCTTCCTGTCAGCATCATAGAGCGCAAAGTCGGGCGCCTTCTCGCCAACTCCAGGCATGCGGTCAGAGCGGCTTCCGGCCAGTATAAAAATTCCCGCGATGCCGGCGCCGCCAATGCCTGAGAGTGCCGGCCTGACGGCGAGAGAGGCTCAGCGCTACGGGAGGCACATCGTCCTGCCGGAGTTCGGGCCCGAGGGCCAGAGGAGGCTCAAGGGCTCCTCGGCGCTGGTCGTGGGTCTGGGCGGCTTGGGGGTTCCAGTATCGGTACAGCTCGCCGCGGCCGGAGTGGGCAAGCTCGGCCTCGTGGACCCGGACATCGTCGAACTGTCCAACCTGCAGAGGCAGTTCATCTTTTCCGAGGCCGACCTAGGCTGCAAGAAGGTGGACGCGGCGAGAGGCAGCCTTGGAAGGGTGAACCCGAACGTGGGCGTCCAGGCCATCGACGCAAAGCTGACCTCTGACAACGTAATGGACATCGCACAGGACTATGATGTCATCGTAGACTCCACGGACACCCTGCCCAGCCGATACCTCATCAGTGACGCCTGCGTCCTCTTGGGCAAGCCCGACGTATACGCCAGCGTCCAGGGATTCGAAGGGATGGTCTCCGTCTTCGATGCCGCCCACGGGCCGTGCTATCGGTGCCTCTGGCCAGAACCTCCCGCTCCCGAGTCGGTGACGTCGTGCGAGGAGGCCGGCGTTTCGAGCGCCGTCGCCGGGATCATGGGGGCGGTCCAGGCGAACCAGGCGATATCCCTCCTCCTTAGAGCGGGCGCGCCACTTGTGGGGCGGCTGCTTGTCTTCAACGGACTGGACAACACGTTCGATGAGACGAAAGTCAAGAAGAGCCCGTCATGCCCCGCGTGCGGCCCTGACCGCTCCCTGACCGGGCTCATCGACTACGAAGGGTTCTGCGGGCTCGAGCATACACCCGTGCACGCGAGGTTCGAAATCACTCCTGAGGAGCTGAAGGAGTCTCTCGAAGCGGGCCATGAGGTTCAACTCATCGACGTGCGAGAGCCCCGCGAGTATGCTACGTGCCACATCGAGGGCGCCAGGCTGATCCCCCTCGGCCAGCTGCACAGCCACCTCGGAGAGCTCGAAAGTGGCCGCCCCATCGTTGTGTACTGCCACGTCGGCGTGAGGAGCGCCGCCGCCACCGCCGAGCTCAGGAGGGCCGGGTTCGCGGGCGCCCGCAGCCTGGAGGGGGGAATCGAAGCGTGGGCTGCGAGGATCGACCCCAAGATGGCGAGGTACTAGCGCAAGCCACCGCCCTCCGGAAAGATGTAAAAACACTCGCGCGCAGCGAAGTGGAGTTTGCAGTCCAAGAACAAGCAAGTCCAAGAACTCTTGGACGGGTATTCGGAGGTCTGGGCGCTCAACCACTCGTTGGCGCTGCTGGGGTGGGACATGGAGACGCACATGCCAGAAGCCGGCACGCGCGCGAGAGGGATGGCCACGGGGCAGCTCGCCATGATGATGCAGAAGGCTATGCTGGGAATGAAGGGCGGGGTGACGAAGGCTGAGAAGCTGAAGGACCTCGACGCGAAGGAACAGGGCGTGGTGCGCTCGCTCTCCCGGGAGTTGGACTACTTCGTCAAGGTGCCACCCAAGCTCGTGGACGACCTTGAGAGGGCGACGACGGAAGCGACCGTGGTGTGGCGCTCCGCCAGGAAGAAGTCAGACTTCAAGATGTTCAGCCCTCACCTTGAGAAGATCGTCGAGCTGAAGAGGGAGGTGGCCGAGAGGCTCGGGTACACCAAGCACCCCTACAACGCCCTCTTGGACCTCTACGAAGAGGGCTTCACGGTCAAGGATGCCGACGCGGTCTTCTCCCGGCTTATCCCAGGAACAAGGAAGGTCATGGACAAGGTCACTCGAGCCGGAATCTACCCGGCTAAGCATCCCCTCGAGTCGATGAAGTATGACGCAGCCTCCATGGAGCGCGTCAACGAAGGGATCCTCAAGCTCATGCAGATGCCCAAGGACAGGTTCAGGATGGACGTCTCGACGCATCCCTTCACGACCAACATAGCGGCCGATGACGTGCGGATAACCACGAGGTACGAGGGAACCAACTTCAAGGCCACCATGTTCTCCACGATTCACGAGTCGGGCCATGCGCTCTACGAGCTTGGCATAGGAGACGACCTGAAGTTCACCCCGATAGGCAGCGGGGTCTCGCTGGGGATGCACGAGTCGCAGTCGCGGTTCTGGGAGAACGTGGTAGGCCGGAGCCGCGAGTTCTCGAAGCTCGTCATGCCGCTGCTGAAGAAGAACCTCCCATCCATCTCGAAGTACGACGAAGAAGACCTGTACTTCTACTTCAACACTGTCAGGAAGAGCTTCATCAGGGTCGACGCGGACGAGCTCAGCTACAACCTGCACATCGCGCTCAGGTACGAGATAGAAAAGAAGGTGCTGTCCGGCGATGTCAAGGTCTCAGAGCTCCCGTCGCTGTGGAACGAAACGTTCGAAAAGTTCATCGGCCTTACTCCCCCGAACGACGAAAAGGGCGTCCTGCAGGACATACACTGGAGCGGCGGCTCCTTCGGGTACTTCCCGACGTACTCTCTGGGGAACGTGATACTGGGCATGATATGGCACAAGATGGGCGACGGCAGCCTCGTGAGAGACTCGGTGGCAGAAGGCGACCTGGGGACGCTGAAGGAGTGGCTGGGGACGAAGATCCACCGCTGGGGGGCGACGTACCCTCCCAAGGAGCTGCAGGACAGGGTGTTTGGAGAGTCCTACAACCCCGACTGGCTCTTGAGGTACCTGGAACTCAAGTTCGCCGCCTGACCGCGGGGACACGTCCATGACATTCGAATGACCACGCTTGAAGTCGGCGCCAAATCAGAGGCCGGGAGCGTCCACCCCTACGAGGACAGGATGCTCGTAGACGAGGAGTCGGGGCTGTTCGCCATTGCGGACGGGGTCACGGTGTCTTCCCACGGGAGCGGGGGCGCCGCGGCAGACCTGGCCATAGGCCTCCTCCCCACGGCTTTCTCAGGGGACCTGCCCGCGGCCATAGGAATGGTCAACCGGCTCTCCTTTGAGCAGAGGAAGGAGGACAGGAACATCGGAGAGACGACGCTGACGGCCGCCTTCCTCCACCGAGGAAGGCTGGAAGTGGCCAACGTCGGAGACAGCCCGGCCGTCCTCATCCACCATGGGACTGCGACCAGCCTCATCGTCGAAGACAGGGACAAGAGCGGGCACATCACACAGGTGATAGGCTACAGGGAGGGCGTCAGCGTCCACTCGACCAGCCTCGAGCT
>JASHUU010000050.1 GCA_030039795.1 Nitrososphaerales archaeon
TGGGTTAGAATCGAACTAGTGTAGGATTGAAAGAGAACGGGACGCTCATGTATTCGCAGACGCTGAAGCGTTAGAATCGAACTAGTGTAGGATTGAAAGTGTAATACGCCTAAAGCAACTTGCCAAGGAAACGACGTTAGAATCGAACTAGTGTAGGATTGAAAGTGAGGATCATGGCGTGAGCCTGACCCCCCGTGTATTTGTTAGAATCGAACCGCGAACACCGCCTCGAAGAGTTAGCATCTTGACTAAGGCCCGAGGGCGTTCAGGATTTCGCTCCCCTTCCTCGTCAGCTCGTAGAAGACCCTCTCCCTCCCTCTGAAGACCTCCACCCTCGACCTCCTCGCGAGGCCCGCGTCCTCGAGCTCCGAGAGGTGCTGGTAGACGCTCGCCGTGGTGATGCGCCGCTCCTCGGAGAGGCTCTTCCAGAGGCCGTAGCCGAAGGAAGGCCCCCTCGCCATCGCCCTCATCAGCCTGAGCTTGGTCGGGCCGAGGTCGAGCGGCCTGATGACGAAGTCCTCCGCGGGCGCGAGGCGTCTCGGCGGGCGCGCTATCCGGCCAATCGCCTTGGCGTCCTTCAGCCCGGTCCCCGTCACGACGCACACGACCCTGTCGTCCCTGGCCAGGAGGCCCTCCTCCCTGGCCAGCTTCAGCGCCGCCACCGCCGAGGCCGCGGCCGGCTCCGCGAATATCCCCTCGGTCTTCGCCAACAGGCTCATGGCCTGGATGACCGCCTTCGTGGACACCTGCACGCCGGTGCCGCCCGAGTCCTCCATCGAACGGATGGCCGCCCTCCTGAAGATGGGCTCCGAGCCTTCGAGCTCCGTCAGCGGCTCCTGAAGCGTCCGCGGCCGTCTCCTCCTCCGCATGTCTCCTACTATCGGCGCCGACGCCTCGAGCTGGACCCCGATGAGCCTGCAGCCAGGCTCCCCTATCAGCCCGGCCTGCTGCAGCTCCAAGAGCGCGCGGCGCATCATCGTGAGGTGCCCGCCCGTCCCCACTGGGACGACGACCGCGTCGGGCTGGCTCCACTCGAGGTCGTGGAGGATCTCGAACGCCGTGGTCTTCTCCCCCTCGAGGAGGAACGGGTTCCCGGCCGAGACCAGGGCGGCGGAGCTCTCACGACCCGCGCCTGAGGCTCCCGAGACGACCTCCACCTTCGACCCGTATGCGATCATCTGGTAGAGCTTGGCCCGGTCCACGCTCGGGCCGATGCGGATGACCGTCTCGATGCCGGCCTTCGCGGAGTACGCCGCCAGCGAGGCGCCCAGGTTGCCGGTGGTCACGCAGCTCAGCCTCCTCACCCTCCTCTCCTTCGCCAGGCTGACCAGCACGGTCGACCCCCTGTCGATGAACGAGCCCGTAGGGTTCATGGTCTCGTCCTTTATCATCAGGTCGTCTAGCCCTAGCTCTCCGCCCAGCCGCCTCGCAGGGAGCAGCGGCGTCCCGCCTTCGCCAAGCGTCACGACCATGTCGGCGGAGACGTCGGGGAGGAACGCCCTGAACCTCCAGACCCCTGGGGGGACCCTGTCGAAGTCCGACCTGGCGACGCGGCCGATGCGCCTTGGGGAGAGCAGCATGGCCGACCCGCATCTCGGGCACCTCGGGTCGAAGTCGTCGGACTCCGTTCTGGACGAGCAGTCGGCGCACTCGAAGGCGCGAGGCTCGCTGTCGCCGTTCAATCGCCCCGAGCCGATATATAGGCTGCAGATTATATATCCAGCGGCTCACGTGGCCGCCATGATTTCGAGGGCGGGAGAGCCGGAGGAGGTAGCCGCGACGCGGGGCGAAGTCCCCCAGAGGACTGGGACCACGCTGGTCAAGCGCGGCTTCGCCCATATGCTCAAGCACGGCGTCGTGATGGACGTCACGACGGTGGAGCAGGCGCAGATAGCGGAGGACGCGGGCGCGGTGTCCGTGATGGTGCTCGACAAGCTGCCCTACGACATCAGGCAGGCTGGGGGGGTGGCGAGGACGGCGAGCCTGAAGGTGATAGAGGAGATCCTGAACCACGTCACCATCCCGGTGATGGCGAAGTGCAGGATAGGGCACACGTACGAGGCGAAGGTGCTGCAGGAGGCGGGGGTCGACATGGTCGACGAGTCAGAGGTGCTCACCCCGGCGGACGAGGAGAGGTTCATCTGGAAGTGGGACTTCACGACGCCGTTCGTCAACGGCTGCAGGGACCTGGGCGAGGCGCTCCGCAGGATCACGGAAGGCGCTTCGATGATAAGGACGAAGGGCGAGCCGGGGACGGGGAACGTAGCGGAGGCGGTCAAGCACATCAGGGTCCTCGACAACGAGATCAGGAAGCTCAGCGGCATCTACGAGTCAGGGGACACCCAGGAGCTCCTGAGGCTCTCCAGAGAGCTGAAGGTCTCCATAGGGCTGGCCGAGGAGACGGCCAGGCTGAGGAGGCTCCCGGTGGTCAACTTCGCAGCGGGGGGGATAGCGACGCCGGCCGACGCGGCGCTGATGATGACGCTCGGGTGCGACGGCGTCTTCGTAGGGTCGGGCGTGTTCAAGGCGGACGACGCCCGCGAGAGGGCGAGGTCGATCGTGGTGGCGGTCACGTACTACGACGACCCCAAGGTCGTGGCGGAGGCGCAGAAGATGATAGACGAGCGGAAGTCGATGATGGGCACGACTGACGCGCTCCGGATGCAGGAGAGAGGGGTCAACGCATGAACGTCACCGCGGGCGTCTTCGGCCTTCAGGGCGACGTCGAGGAGCACCTCTCCGCGCTAGAGACCGCGCGCGCCAGGACGGGGATAGGCGGCGAGTCGATCCTGGTCAAGAGCGTCGAAGACGTGAAGAGGGTGGACGCCCTGGTGATACCGGGGGGCGAGAGCACCGTGATGGGAGGGCTCTCCTCCGTGAAGGGGCTGATGCCCTCGCTGCGCGAGAGGATAGGCGGCGGACTCCCCACCCTGGGGACGTGCGCGGGGATGATCTTGCTGGCGAAGAAGGCCCAGGACAGGGTCGTGGGGGAGACGAGGCAGGCGTCGATAGGCGCCCTGGACGTCGTCGTAGAGAGGAACTCCTTCGGGCGGCAGCGCGAGTCCTTCGAGACGCAGCTCAGCGTAGCCCTCCCAGGAGGGGAGAGGTTCCCCGGCGTCTTCATCCGCGCGCCCACGGTGAAGTCAGTTGGCCCCGGCGTCAAGGAGCTCGCGAGGCTCGGAGGCGCGGTGGTCGCGGTCCAGCAGGGAAACGTGTTCGGCACCGCGTTCCACCCGGAGCTGAGCGGGAACACGCTGTTCTACGAGCACCTGCTCGGCCTCGCTCGGGGCGGCAAGTAGCGCAGGGCGCTACGAGTGCATGGCCACGTCGATGGCCACCATGATGAAGAGCACCAGCGCGGGCGGGAACCCCTGGTCGTAGAGGCTGATAGAGTAGTTTTCGTGCGACAGCGCGCTCATCTCCTGCCTGAACCCCTGTCCGCCCGATATCGACGCGGAGAAGACCGGCGAGCCGTCGGGCTTGGCCACCGCGAAGCTCATCCACCCCTCTTGGAACTCTATCGACGCGAGAGGCGCCCCTGACGCGTCTTCTATGGGGTACTGCCCCGGGGGACGGATGCCTCTTCCCATGTGGACGGAGCTTATCTTCATCGACGCCTGGACGGCCCGGCCGATGTCCTCGGCCTGGACCGTGGAGCTCGTGAGGTGCCTCTTGGTCTCTATGAACCCGGCGGGAGCGCCGGCCCCGTCGACCACGTCGTAGTTCTCATGCAGCATCGACTGCTTCTTGGCGATCAAGACGGCCTTCCCCGAGGAGTCCTTCAGATAGATGTCGGAGATTATGTGGGCGTGCGCGCCTGACCCTCTCTCGGCCGTGAAGAGGGTCGCGGGCGGGGCGGGAGCCGCAGGCTGCTGGATCGAAGGCTGGGCCTGGCCCTCGAACTGGTGCCCGCAGGACGTGCAGAAGGCCGCCTGGTCGTCGTTCTCCTTCCCACAGGCGGTGCAGTACTTCACGGGGCTGGCGGCGGGTCCGGCGCCGTCATATTAGTTTCGGGGGGAGGGATCCGGGGAGGTCCGCCGCCGACATACGCTTAACTGGCTTCGGGCCGTTCGGCGCCGCCTTGCACAAGTTCGCGCACTTCGCAGACGCACACCTCGGGGCGCACAGGGAGCCGAAGCTCAGGAGGATGGAGCTGCAGGTCTTCGACGACGCGATGGGGAAGTGCGTCGAGATGGGCGTGGACTTCGTGCTGGCGTCGGGCGACATCTTCCATGTCGGCATCCCTGACCTGGCGGTCGTCAACGCGGCCGTGAGGAGCATGATGAAGGTCAGGAACGCGGGGATACCAATCTACGCGATATACGGGAGCCACGACTACACCCCCAACGGGACCTCGATCATAGACGTGCTCGAGACGGCGGGGGTGATCGTCAACGTGTTCAAGCACGAGTTCGAAGGAGACAGGCTGAAGCTGAGGTTCACTGTCGACGAAAAGACGGGCGCCAAGGTCACCGGCATCTCGGCGAGGAAGATCGGGCTCGAGAGCAAGTACTACGAGGCGCTGGACAAGGGACCGCTCGAAGAGGAGAGCGGGCCGAAGCTCTTCCTGTTCCACAGCGGGCTGACGGAGCTGAAGCCGGAGTACCTGAGCGAGATGGAGACGGTAGGCGTGGACGTCCTGCCAAAGGGGTTCGACTACTACGCGGGGGGTCACATCCATCAGAGGGGCGAGTACAAGGCGGAAGGACGAGAGAACATCGTGTTCCCCGGCCCTCTGTTCACGGGCTATGGGGTGGACCTCGAGGCGACGGCGAGGGGAGAGAGGAGGGGCCTCTACGTCGCGGAGTTCGACGACGCGCTCAGGAGCAAGAGGTTCGTGCCGGTGGGGGACTTCGGGGGGGTCTACAGGGAGTACGAGCTCGGCGGGATTAACGCGGTGGAGGCCGGGAGGAGGGTGCGCGAGGACCTGCACGGCGTCGACGTGGAGGGCAAGCTGGTCGTCATCCGCGCGCACGGCGAGCTCGCGGGAGGGAGGGTGAGCGAGGTCGGGTTCGCGGAGGTCAGGGAGAGGCTATCGGAGCGCGGTGCGCTGCACGTCTACCTGAACACGCGCTCGCTGAAGTCGAAGGAGGCGCCCGAGGTGCTGGCGGTGGGCCAGGACGCGTCGGCCATCGAGAGGACGATGTTCGAGAGGGGCGCGGGACAGGTGCGGGTGTCGGCCGAGAGGCTGAAGGGTCAGCGAGGGGCCGCGACGGCGGTGGAGCTCCTGGATACGATGCGGCAGCGGCCCAAGCTCGGCGAGCAGAAGAGGGAGTACGGCTCGAAGATGACTGGCGCAGGCATGAGGATCATGGGCCTGGAGGAGTCCGGGGCGAAGTGATAGTCAAGGAGCTCGAGCTGAGGAACATCAGGAGCTACGAGCGTGCGTCTGTTAGCTTCCCGCCGGGGAAGACGCTCTTCGAGGGCGACATAGGGTCGGGGAAGTCGACGATCCTGATGGCGATCGAGTTCGCCCTGTTCGGGCTGGGGTCGGAGACGGGCTCCTCGCTGCTCAGCCTGGGCGCGCAGGAGGGGGGCGTCAGGATCTCCGTGGACGTCGACGGAAGGGAGTTCAAGGTGGAGAGGGGGCTCGAGAGGAAGGGAGGGAGGGTGCAGCAGACCGAGGGCCGGCTGACCACGCCGGAGGAGAGGGTCGACCTGTCGCCCACGGAGCTCAAGGAGAGGGTGCTCCAGGTCCTCGAGTTCAACGAGGCCCCTGACGCGAGGGCCCAGAGCATGATCTACAGGTACGCGGTCTACACGCCTCAGGAGGAGATGAAGGAGATCCTCTCGATGGAGCCCGACCTCCGGCAGCAGACGCTGAGGAGGGCGTTCAGAGTGGAGGAGTACAAGACAGCGGCGGAGAACGCGGAGGAGCTGGCGAGGAGACTCAGGGGGGACATGCAGAAGCTTGACGGCCTGGCGTCTGGGCTGGAGGGGAAGAAGGAGCAGCTCGCTCAGACAGCCAAGGAGCAGGGAGAGCTCGAGAGGAAGCTGGAGACCCTCGCGAAGGAGGAGTCGGAGTCGAGGGAGTCGGTGGGAAGACTGAGGGATGAGAGAGGGAGGCTCCGAGAGACGGAGCTGAAGCTCGAGAGGCTGAGGGCCGAAAGAAAGACGGAGGAGAAGTCCCGGAGGGACAGTCTTCGGCGGGAGGCGGAGCTGGAGAAGGACATCCGCGGAAGCGAGGGGAGAGTCTCCGAGCTTGAGGCGGCGCTGAGGGCCGGTGACAGGGGCTCGGGACCTGTCGCCGACGTGGCTCAGCTCAGGGCCAGGGAGAGGGCTATGGAGGACGACGTCAGGAAGCTGACGTCCATGAAGGCCAGGGTGGAAGCCAAGCTGAACGAGTACGAGTCCGTCATGGTCAGTGGCGTATGCCCGGTGTGCGACGCGACGGTGGAGACGAGCGGCTTCCTGAAGAGGAAGGACGCGAAGGAGGAGGAAGGCAGGCACGTCGAGGAGGAGCTAGCGAGGGCGGAAGAGGCCCTGCGGGAAGCCAAGAGTGCCAGGGAGCGGGCTGAGAGGCTCGAAGGAGAGCGCGAAGCAGAGAGGGCGAGGCGAGAGGAAGTGACCCAGCTCACGGCGAGGCTAGAGCAGAAGCGGTCTGACCTCGCGGCTTGCAAGCTAGAGGCGGTGGAGTCCGAGCGCAGGCTGGGGAAGCTTGAAGCCGAACTCGCAGGCCTGGAGCACCTGTCAGAGGAGATCTCCGCGAACGAGGAGCGGCTCGCGAAGGAAGAGGAGGCGCTCAGGCGGCTGACAGGAGACATAGCCGGCGCGAGCATGGAGGCGAAGATGAAGGCCGAGAGGAGGAAGGAGCTCGAGGTCGAGGTCGGAGAGAAGGAGAGGGCGTCGTCGAGGAGGGGCGCCCTGAAGGAGGCAGAGATCTGGCTGAACGACTACTTCGTGCCGACGGTCGGGACGATAGAGAGGTCGGTCCTCGCCACGATCAACCAGGAGTTCGACTCCCTCCTCAGGAAGTGGTTCTCGATGCTCGTGACCGACCCTGAGAAGGAGGTGACAGTCGACGACGAGTTCACGCCGGTCGTCACGCAGGGAGGGTACGAGCAGGACGTGCGCTACCTGAGCGGAGGGGAGAGGGCGGGCGTCGCACTCGCGTACAGGCTCGCGCTCAACTCTCTGGCGAGGAAGACGTCGATCGGGATGAAGTCCAACCTGCTCATCCTCGACGAGCCCACCGACGGCTTCAGCCAGGAACAGCTGGCCAACGTGAGGGAGGTCCTTGACGACGCGGGGTGCAGCCAGGTCATCATAGTCTCGCACGACAGGGAGCTGGAGAGCTTCGCGGACCAGGTCTACAGGGTCGACAAGGAGGGTGGGCGCTCGAGAGTCCACCTGGCGGGCGCGTAGCGATTGCCCCACAGGATAGCGTGGCTGTCGAGCGTCATGCCGCAGGCCGTGACCGGGCTTGAGGAGGAGGCGGCCAGGTCCATCGAGGTCGTCGAGAGCCCGCCCGCCTGGATGTGCCTGCAGTGTAGAGGGGCCAAGCTCCTCTGCGGCAAGCCCAGGTGCCCGATAATCGTGAAGGCGCAGGCCCTTGCGAAGCAGGGCCCGATGATGTCCACGAGGGAGATAGACGGTTCGTCCCCTCCCGGGGTCTTCGTAGGCAGGCTCGGGTATCCCAAGGTCTCGATAGGCCCGATGGTCCCCGCGGTCCACGGCGACACCTCCGTGATGGACGCGCCCGAGGAGTGGCTGGGGCGCCCGATAGACCAGATTGTGGAGTACAGGTACTCCCTGGTCAGGGGGAACACGCGGGCGAGCGTCGAGGACGCGCGGTCTCCGGGAAGGCTGCTCTCCTCGTTGCAGGACCTGGCCATGGCGAGCAGGCCCGTGGACGTAGAGCTGAAGCTGGCCAAGGCGCCGAGGAGGATCCTGACCCTGAGCGAGGATACCCAGCCCTTCGGGCCTTCGGCCCCGCTCGACAGGTTCACGACCGGCAGCCAGCCCGCGGACAGGAGGATCGAGGCCGCGTACTACGACAGGAGCCTGAAGGCCGTTGACGCGGTCAGGGAGATGTACGGGAAGGGCGTGACTGTCACCCGGATCCAGAAGGCGTTCAGCCTCGGGATGTTCGGGGACGGCGGGAGAAGGAAGATCGTCCCCACGCGGTGGAGCATAACCGCGGTCGACAGCTCGCTAAGCCTCGGGCTGGTGGAGAAGGTCAAGAGGAGGCCCACGATAGACGAGTACCGCGTGTATGGGTTCAGGGTGTACGACAACCAGTACGTCGCGATACTGCTGCCGGAGAAGTGGAGGTTCGAATGGATCGAGGCGTGGTTCCCCAACACGACGTGGAACCAGTTCAACTCGACGCCGTACATGATAGGAGACTACGAAGAGTACTTCGGACGGACGACCTACGCCAGGGTCGGCGGGTGCTACTACTCGACGAGACTGGCGGTCGCGGAGGCGCTAGAGGCGGAGGGGAGGCAGGCGGCAGCGATAGTGCTCAGGGAGACGTATCCCGGCTTCATAATGCCGCTTGGGGTATGGAACATCAGGGAGAGCATAAGGGCGATGATGAAGCAGCCTCACGAGAAGCACGAGACCTTCGCGTCCGCCATGGGCTCAGCCCTCTCGAAGCTGACCATCCCGAAGGAAAAGTGGGCCAGCGAGAGCGTCCTCATATCGAGGGAGCTCACGCAGACCAAGATAACCGGGTACTAGCGCCCAACGTTAAAGCCGGCCACGTCCGGGAGGGGCGACGTGACGAGGCGCATCTTCTGGGAGGACATGTACGCCAGGGAGTTCGACGCCACGGTGGTCTCACTCGAGGGCAACAGGGTCGTGCTCGACCAGACTGCCTTCAACCCCCGGGGCGGCGGGCTGGTGTCGGACACCGGGTCCATGGACGGCGCCAGGGTCGTCGAGGCGGTCAAGGAGGGCGACGAGGTCGTCCACGTCCTCGAGTCGGGCCTGGCCAGGAAGCAGGGCGAGAAGGTGCGTGGCGTGCTGGACTGGGACCGCAGGTACAGGATAATGCGGATGCACACGGCTGCGCACATCCTCAGCGCGGTGGTGCACGGCGAGACGGGGGCGCTGATAACGGGGAACCAGATATCCCCGGACGAGTCGAGGGTCGACCTGGACCTGGAGACGTTCGACAGGGGGAAGTTTTCCTATTACGTCGACAAGGTCAACGAGGCGGCGGGGCGGGCGCTCGACGTCAAGACGTTCTTCATGGAGAGGGAGAAGGCCCTCGCCACGCCGGGCTTCGTGAAGCTTGCGAAGGCGGCTCCGCCGGCCGTCGAGATGCTAAGGATAGTGCAAATCGGAGACGTGGACACGCAGGCGGACGGCGGGGTCCACGTCAGGAACACCAGGGAGATAGGGAAGGTCGTCGGTCTGAGGGCGGAGAACAAGGGAAAGAGCAACAAGCGCCTCTACTTCACGGTGACCTGAGTCAAGGAACTCACGTCATCCCGGTCGCAGCGCTCGGCGGAAGCCGCCCTATCTTCTCCGGGAAACCCACACGGGCATCCGCTTCGCAGTGCAGTTCCCGCAGTAGGTCTTCATCACCCTGCTCTTCTCGTCGAATACCGTGGTCGAATGGGACATACAGACCTGTAGCCCGCACTCCGCGCACGAAGCGACCGCATGCGCTCTACATACCGAACATCTAGCCGTTCACTTCACCCCCAAATTTTCCCGTCAGCGATGACAGTCCGT
>JASHUU010000006.1 GCA_030039795.1 Nitrososphaerales archaeon
CTTGGGGTCGTAGAGCCGCGTCACGAAGTAGATCGTCTCGGATGGACGGGAGCTTACACACTTCGTGCCGTGCCAGTAATGCCCCCGCACCATGGCCGCCTGGAACCGGTCGCCGCTCAAGACCACTTCATCCAGCTCTCCGTTCTGAGGGTCTCCGAGATCGTTGTAGGCGCAGATTTTGAGGGATCCCCGAACGACCACGAAGATGTCGTACTGGCCTCGCTCGTGACGGTGCCAGGCTCTAATCATGCCGGGGAAAGACAGAGAGAAGTTCGCCTGCACCGGTCGTTCAGATCCGAGGAAGGATGTCCAATCTTCACGGAGGACTTCGGTGAATGAACCGCGTTCGTCGATGTTACGTGTGAGGTCGAGGACCCGCACTCCCGGAAGCATCTGTCTCCCCCGGAGTTGGAGTCCTACTCGCACTTAAGTCGTAGCCGGGGGTGGCTGGCCGAGGATCCCGCGCTGCATTCGTCGAGCCTTCGGTCGACTCTCGCCCGCTCACAGGATGCCCCGAAGCGAGGTTCATCTGGCGAAACAACTGGCAGAGATAGGGGCTCTCCCCAACGTGAGCTTCGTCAAATTGAAGGAGACCTATTGAGCCACGTCAGTCAATCAACGCGCGTCACGAACAACATTCGTCCGCTCCACTGGTCCGACGTGTGTGTCCGCCATAGTTCATTTGTTGACTAGGACGATGGCCAGCCTTCGCTCCGACTAAGTAGTCACGTAGTACTTCGGGCCCGAGAATCCCAATGCCTGGCGGAGATCGACGGCCGACTCAACGCAGAGTCCAACCTGTAGACGAAGGTAGCTGCCCGTCTCGACAATCTTCTCAGGAGCGGCGGGCTCACATGAGGCTGTTGCGCCGTCGGCGTTCCGACCGGGCAGCAGACCCTCATGGTCCAGCTAGCCCAGCCTGCCGGAAGTCCTTGAGCGGTTCCGGGGGGCCCCAGGGACGGAATTCTTATCGAGTGACCTCCCGATTTTACATGGAGGGAACCAGGCAGGAACCTCCGGCAGCGAGGACTGGTCGGCCGCCGATTGAGGGCTTGGGAGTGCGCTGAGGGGATGCCGCGCCCCGACCTATCGGTCCTTGTCATTTTTCACACCCGGCTTAACTACCTTCCAGAGGCCATCGCTTCCGCAGTCCATCAGTCGTTGAACCGCGACAGTTACGAGATTCTCGTCGTCGGTCCCAAGCGGCCCGGAGTCCTTGATCGCGACTCACTCGGACGTGAGGTGGAGTTCGTCCAATCCTCCGCCATCAGCCTAGGGGGGAAGATTCTGGACGGCTTGCGTCGTTCTTCGGGTGAGGTTGCTACCATGCTCGAGGACGACGACTGCTACCTGCCCGACCGGCTCGCGTTCGTTCAGGAGGCGTTCCGAGACACCGAGCTCACCTACTTGCAGAACGGCTACGCTCCTATCGACGCACTTGGCCGTCCCTACGACGGTCGATTTCCGCACGACAGCGAACTGGCTCGCTGGCGGAAACTCGGGACAGTTTCGATGCCGGGACGAACCTCCCGCAATTCGCTAAGGGTGCTGGGCCGGATTCCGGCCGGCTTCAACAACAGCTCCATCTCGATTCGGACCCACGTCTTCGACGACGGGGTCGGCCTCCTCGACCAGGCTGACCTGATGTCCGACGTCACTCTCCTGTATCTCGGATTGACCCACAGGGGTGTCCTACGCTTTGATCCCAGCCCTCTCACCCAGTTGAGGGTCCATGCGGAGAGCGCGTCCAACCCCGTCTCGGGCCCTGCCAGTCGGAGCGTCGAGATCCTCCATCAGTTTTCAATCCAAACTCAAGCTGGGCGAAGGGAGCTTCTTTCGTACGCCGAGAGGACTGGGCCCCCGTCCGTGGTTCGACAAGTCGAGGGACACCTTGCCATCTCCGACGTCCTGCTCCAACTCCGGTCCTCTCACCACAGCCCACACCAGATGTCCCGCTCACTTTTGCGGGCGCTGAGTCGACTCGACACGTTCGAAGTGGAGAGCCGGGTCAGCGCGCTCCCCCTTGCCCTTACAACCTTGGCATGCCCTCCGCTAGGGCGGGCGATTTACGAGCGGTGGCGGAACAGCCTAAGGGCACCTGCTCCCTCCGCACTTTAGTTGTCGGACGGTAGGGTGGTGAGTTGAACCCACGTATCGTGGCGCCCCCTCGGGCGACGTCCCATGGGGATGGCGCCGAGACTGGGGAATCGGCCGCTACCGGGCGAGACGACCGTCGACCCGGTCTCGTCGTGTTCTACCAACGTCCCGTAGAAGATCCGTTCCACGGTGGATCGGCTCATGCCAGAGGGTTCATAGCAGCGCTCTCCGTGCGGGCCGACATAAGAGTCGTTGCCCCTCACTTACGCGCATCTTCTGCCCGGGAGTCCCTCAGCCCTTCAGTACCCCGATCGGTCGCCTATATTCTCCGCGCCACTGCCAAGCAACTCGCGTTCCTGTTCGCTCAGTGTCTTCTCGCTCGGAAGGAGCGGGCAAGTGGAGTCGTTGTGTTCGACGTCTACTCTGGCGCGATCCCGCTTATTTGGTCGAGAGTTACCGGCACAAAAATGGTGTACTATGCCCAAGACTACGGAGGTCGCGTTGCGAGGGACCTGAGAGAGATTCGGGCTCGAGGCGCGGTCGCGTTCAAGTTGTTCCGGGGACCACTCGAAAGTGTGCTGATTCATCACTCAGATATTCTCGCGGTCGTTTCGGAAGTCCTCCGACAGGATTTCGTTGCTTTGGGTGTTCCCTCAAATCGAATAGTCACTTGCGAGATGCCCCGGCAGCGTGTGGACCCGAATCCAAACCTGGTGTCGGCTTGGCGGTCCCGGTTGGGGCTTCACGATCACCTAGGCATCATCTTCGTAGGAAACCTCGGTTACCCACCGAACCGACGAGCAGTCGGCTTCATTGAAACTGATTTGGTCCCCCAAATCTCTCAAACACGGCGGCTGTGGAAACTCATTCTAGCGGGGCCCGGAACAGATACGGTGAAGGTCCCGGACAGGCGCGTCATCGGCCTAGGGCCGGTAGTGGACCTGGACAACTTACTCTACGCATGCCACATCGGAATAGCTCCTGTGGAGGTGGAGGGCGGGGTCAGCGGCAAGCTAGTCGAGTATCTCACGCATGGATTGGTGGCCGTAGCAACACGCGAGGCCGCGTCGGGAATGGTTTCATGCGAGTCTCTGAAGATAACGGAAGTCGGAGCGTTCGCAAAGCGCGTGATGGAACTCATCGATTCAGACGCTGTTGCGGCGAGCGGTGCTGAGCGGCGTCTTGAAGACTCCGTCGTACAGCACTACCTTACAGAATCCGGCATAGCGCAACTCGTCGCGAGTATCGAAACCAGCATTGGGGGCTCACGTTCACGGCTCGTTAGGTAGTAGGTACACGTTCAGTCCCTCTCGGTAGCGCGTACTAAGGGTTCGTTCTACAACTGGTCCCAGATTCGACTTCTCCGTGGGGTGTTTGGCATGCCGCCGGCCCGGAGTCGCGTACTCATGGAAAGCACGACATGGAGCCGAACATTGCAGTGGGGTCCGTCTGCTCGGTAAAGACACAAAAATTGGTTTCCAGCGCCGAGACACTGTAGGTCCATGTCACGCTAGATGCCGCAGTGGTGCTCGCATTCGAAATGCCCACCACTTGGATGGGACCACTATAGAGGCCGACTTGAATCATGTTCACGAGGCTAATGGCAAGATCCGCCTCGTAGGGGTGAACCAGCGCCGACGCCATATCGACTATGGCGCCCGATCCGTACGGGATTAGGCCGGCGTTTGAGTAACCGTCATCGCTCGGTCCGATGATTTGCCCTCCTCCCAGTGTCACGGATGTGATGTTCAACTCGTACGAACTGCCCAACCCGTACGGGTAGAGTAAATTGAGCGCAGCAGAGACTATGGTGGAGTTCTGGAAGATTGGTGCGCGCGTGCTGCGACCCCCAAGCCAGTCACCGCTCACGAACGTATCCACACCATCTGCCCCGGGATTGGACGGGCCGGCCTTCACTGCAGCACCGGGTTGGGCGGAGTAAAATCCAATTGGTGCCCCAATCCAGTAGAGCCGGCCTCCCGCCTCTAGCCACGGTGAAACAAGATTGATTGACCGACTGAATACGGTGCTAGGGAAGACGCCGGATGCCATGACAACCAGGTCTCCGGTGGTTGTAGGACTCTCGAACAACAAGGCGAGCTCCGCTGCGTTCACGACGTCGACGCTGATTGGAAGACCACGCTGAGCGACCACGGCTTCTATATGATGGGGAAACCCGTACCAGCTTCCAAGGTTCACACCCGCTGTCGAGTAGCTCGAGTCATAGTAGTAGTAAATCGTCGGCGGATTCGAAGGTTCGGTTCCGACAAGGTAAACCTGCCGGAAGGATCCGGCGTAGCTCGATGTCAGATGGGTCGTTGATATTATTCTACCATCAACTACTGAGAAAGTGACAGTTATCGACAGCGATGGTTTGAATGGAGCGAAGTACAGGGCCGCCTCCGACACCAACAGAACTGCCAGAAAGAGAATGGCAACAACTCTGAGAAGCCCCACGGATCGTAGTCTCATGGATCGACCCTGACTAGACTCTCGTTGATGGATACGCGCATTAATCCGATCACTCTTATGATTGCTAGCGCCATTGCCGCCATTAGTGCGAGAGACTCCGGTACCAGAAACCAAGGACGATAAACCTGCTCTGCCACAATCCAGTATGCGAGTGAGGACCCGTACGTTTGTGTCGTGAATGTGTGGAAATAGTACCATAGTGGAAGGAAGAGATACAGCGGGCCATCAATGAGTAGGAAGTAGGTGGCGACGGTGGTGATCGTGAGAATGACGTAGACGCCTTTGAATAGGCGATTCTCGAATCCGAGTAGGAGAATGAAGGGTAGAGTCCACACCGCATATTGGGGGTGAACGACCGGGGTAACAAGGTAGGCGCAGCAAGCGCTCGCAAAAGCAGCGTAAAGCCACTGTCGTTTGCCGGCGGACGTTCGGCCACCTCCAAGCGCAACAGAGAGGCTGAGAAGAATGATGATAGCGGCGGCTAAGCAGGCAAGCAAAATGACGCCGCGAGTCGAGTCGCTCGATAGAAAGGCATCCAGGGGGAGGAACGAGGGAAGCGAGAATAGCCCCCAAAAACCGGCTCCTCCATAAACTTCCGCTCCGGAGCTCACTCCAGAGGTGACACTCATTAGGAACCCTGAGAGGAGGCCGGGTCCAGCAAGAACAGGAGCCGCTACGAACGCGAACCCACCGAAGAACAATGCTGCGGACTTTGCTACCCGCTTGGTCTGAGTTCCACGGGCATGCCAAATCATAGCCAGGAGAAGTGGGATGAAGAGAAACGGGAACAATTTGAGGAAGGTCCCCACGGAGACCGCGACACCGCAAAGAAAGTAGTTCCTGTTTAAGCAGAACACTAGTGCAGCTAGGACACAAAACGTTGGGATCACATCGAAGGCGCCGTGCGCAGCGCTTGCCAATATAACAAGTGGATTCAGAAACCAGAGTGAAAAGGCAACGATGCCACTTTTGACCTCTCCAGTGACGCGAAGGGCCAGCGAGTAAATGAGAACTCCGGTAGCGATATCGAAGAGAAGCAGAGTAGACTTTTCAGCCATAACGAAGGACAGATTAAGGACGTACGGCCCAACCAACAGACTGGATGACAGGTAGAAGGATTGTAAGCTAGGGTCGGTGTACAGCCACTCAGTCGGTGGGACGAAGACGGCGACGAAATGACCAACAACGTTCAAGTACAATCCCCAAAGTGGAGGATACTCAAACCCGTAGGCGTAGATTGGCTGACCGTACACTGTCGAGCTAGCCGTCTGCGCGTACCCAACTAGATCGACATCAAGCGTAATGGGCATGAGCGCCAGGCGGATGATCGTTCCAACTAGCAGCGGTAGCCATACGACGCGTAGTATCCCCGCAACCGGCCGGGCCAGTGCTTTGGCCTCAACCAGTACCCTGCGCACATGAAAACGAACCCGCATGCCCACAACGCGGGTTGATACTTCGGGGGAAGGGGAGGTGATTGGGCCAGACCCTAGATCCTCACGCATCAACGGACTCATTACTTGCTTGCCAGACCGAGCTCACCCTACCAACAATGCTTGAACGGTGACTACGCCAAGTCTCCGCTATCGGGCCGAGCCGAATCTCCGCGATCTATAATTATGCACGGAAGAGTAACGAACGGCCGCCAGGATAGCGATACTGCGTGTGGGTACGTTTCTCGCGCAGATCCCGGAGTTTGCGGCTCCGAAGCTCGATCTCCATAGCTGTTCTGAAGACACTTACGACCGTCTGCTTCGATCGAGGGAGTGGTACATGATCCTAGCGTTCCATCTATGACCGGTGGTGTCGGAAACGATCTCGTACGAAGCCGCGTCTTCGAATGCTCGACGGATGAGGAGTTTATCTGATCCGGCGACAAGCCTGACTCCTGAAGCGACGTGGGACTTGACAAGGTCGTTCTTGAAAGTAAACCGTACTGGTCATTTAGCGCCTTGGGGCGATTCCCTGAATTGATCGATTCCTTGAACTGGACTTCACGATGGACGTGCGTGGCGCATGCGTGCGAGTGCACTTTCGAGGCCAATCGCAGGTTCAAATTGACCGTAAGGCCGGGGCCGGCAAAATCATATATGAGCCCCCGAGGAGCGGTGAGCTCACGGGAATGGGTGCTAACGGCAGACCCGATGTGGTCATCGTAGTCATGGACACTGTTCGGGCCCGTGACTTCCCGCCGGGTTCGATCGCTGGGACGGGGAAGCCGCTGGTGGAAGAGCTACACCGCGATTGGGTCGAGTTTCCACGTGCGGTCGCGCCGTCGCCGTGGACCATTCCTTCTCACGCGTCGTTGTTCACGGGATTGTATCCGTGGCAGCACGGAGTTCATCATAGGGGCACTCTCAAGCTAGACCCTAGTTTTCCCACGCTCGCGTCTATTCTGAGTTCTCAAGGGTATCGAACTCTGGCGTTGGCGGGAAACGCCTTTTTGACCCCCATCTCGGGACTCTTGGATGGCTTCGATACGGTGGGTTGGTGCCGATGGATCGACTTCATGGTGCGTGCCTGGCCCAATCTGGGTCCATCGTTCCTTGGCGAGTATCGCGAAGGGCTCAGACAGGACGAGGCAGGAGAGGACTCCAGCGTTGTTAGTGAAATAAAAGGTGTAGTTTACAATGGTTTGCTCAAGTTCCCCTATACCGTGGAGGGTCTCAATCGCCTTCTAAGTCACCTTGCAAACGGAACAGGGAGTTACGCTGTCTCGCCGTGGATCGAGCGGGAGCTTGGGAAGTGGGTACAGTCCCGGAAGGTTAGTGAGTCGATTTTCGCGTTCGTCAACTTGATGGATGCCCACGATCCTTACCTCAGCGATCCGGCTAGCGACCGTTCGCTTGTCGATTGGTGGCCAAAGCTGCGGATTTCTCAAGCTCCTGCGGACTATTACCTGAACCGGTGGTCTCCAAGCCGCTGGGAAGGGGAGAGCTTGCACCAACTCTACCTTCACGGGATCAAGACCGTAGCGAGGCGGGTCTTGAGAATAATCTCAATTCTCAAGGAGTGCGGAAGATGGGAGAACACTCTCTTCATACTTACCAGCGACCATGGAAACGCCTTCGATGAAGACGGGATTCTCTATCATGGACTGAAGGTGACCGAGCCTATCGCGAGAGTTCCACTATGGGTGCGGTTTCCTCATGGAGAGTTTCCAGGTAAGCGAGCTAAAGGGTGGACGACCTTGATCGATGTCTTGCCTACAGTACTAGCCGAGACTGGAAGCGAGACCGGCAGAACTTGGCAGGGAGTACCCATGCGCAATCTCATCGAGGGCAACAGGAAGACTCCCGTGATTGCCGTCGCCGACGGAATCCGAGCCTTGACACGGCACCCCGACTTTTATCCAGAGGAAATCAGACAGCGGCTTGATCGGATATGGGTCGCCGTGTACGAGGGGTCAAGGAGGGTCCTGTATGACGATTACGACGGTCAGCTCACTGCCTTTTCAGCGAATCCGGACAATGGCTCTCCGGGAAATGACTGGGTAACGGAACCGAATGCTCCCGCCGACTTAGCAGAGATTGCCCGCCAGACCGCTAGAAGAATGCAAAGACGCACAGATCTACCGTCCGATGAAGGAGTGGGTCGAAGATTGACCGCCTGGGGATACTGACGTTGCGCGCGCGACAGTCCGGTCCGAAGAGACATCGACCCCAGTCCAGCCTACCGGAAGTCCTTGAGCGGTTCCCGGGGGCCCCGGGGACAGAATCCTCATCGAGCGACCTCCCGATTTTACCGGGAAGGAACCAGGCAGGAACTTCCGGCAGCGAGGACTAGCCCGCCTTTTCGCTACATGGTGAAAGGGCCACAATTCTGACGGCGACAGACCCGTGAGCGGAGTAACCCAAGTACTGGCACCGAATTCCGGTCGAGCGAACAATCTCTCTGAAGGCCCTAGCCTCGTCGTCGGGCATCACTCCGGCGAACTCGTCGAAGACGATAACCGTCCCCGGCCGCATTCTCGAACGGAGCTCCCATAGGACAAATCGCGCGCTCTCATACAGATCGCAGTCGATGTGAATGAGGGCCACCGAGGTATCTGGGTTCACCCTAAGGAACTCAGGAAGGGTGTGCTGAAACCAGCCCTTTACAAGCACGACGTTTTCAGCCGTAGAGGGCAGGATTCCGCCGGTCGAGAACGCACCCGCCTTTACCGACGGGGTCCATCCTCTTGGTAGACCCTCGAATGAGTCGAACCCGTACACCTTCCCTGAAGTGAGCCCGGCAAGGTGGTTGAGACTCCTGCCTTGAAAGACTCCAAACTCAAGCCACAACCCATCGACTCCAGTAGTCTCTGCCGCCAGGTCCAATAAGGAGAGTTTGTCCTTGCAACATGGGATCTTAGAGGTAGGCACGCCCCCCAGCGACCACTTCACCCAGATAAACATCGGATTCAGGACGTTGAACAAGTGGAGCCCCGAACCGTCTAGCTTCATTTCGTGACGCAAAAAATTTGACTGTAGGATTGCGAATAATCGCACTTTCCCGGGTGGAGAATTCCGCATGACGGTAGTGCCAATTGGGGTGCCCGCCATCGTAGTCGGTTCTATGCAAGCCGAGGCTTTAGAGTTCTCCTTGCGTCTTGGGACTTTCGTCGGGACGGCCCTTCGAGGGTCGGTGAGATGCGCCCGGGTCGGTCGAACCGCCCGGAATTCGACCTGCGCCTCGAACTCGTCGAGCACCCTCACGACCGATGGGGCGTCCGAGCAGAGGAGCAACACCACCCCGCGAAGCAGCTTGCGGTGCGGGATCGTGTCCAGTGGAGTGTAGGTTGGCGGAAGGACCATAGAAGCCTATCCGGAAACCGGTAGTTCGACGGCCGTTCGCGGTTTGGCCGAGACGTGGTCTTGGTCGACCTCTCTCTGAAAACACTCCGGGCAGAGGAAGCTCACCGCCGGGGGATTCTCCGCGGCGACCGATGTCCAGCCCTTCCCCAGGAAGAACCCTCCCTCGTAAGGACTGTCGCCCGGGAACATGATGTGGGCTC